>NZ_OY762552.1:2382500-2682500 GCF_963666025.1 uncultured Methanobacterium sp.
CACTCTTAAGGGAGATCCAGACATGACTTTGTCAATGTTAGGGGCTACGATCTTGATACCTGCTGCTGCAACCACTTCATCCACCTTTTTGAAACGTTTTTTTGCTTCTCTGATCTCTTCCAGAGCATTTGGCTTTAGGAGTGATCTTATTTTGGTGGTGATGACATCGTCAGGGGTTGTTAGGACTATGGTGTCTTTTTGCTGGATTATTCCATCATATATAACTGCGTCAATGGTGGTTCCCAGTCCTGTTTCTTCTTTAACTTCAAGAATGGTGCCTTTAGCAGGAGCATCAGTTTCTATCTGCAACTGTTCCTTAAGGTACTGTTGGGCCAGTCCTAGGAGCATGGTTAATAGTTCTGCTATTCCCTCTCCACTTTTAGCACTTATGGGGATAATACTTATTTGCCTTGCAAAATTTTCCACACGATCGAAGCGTTCTGATTCAAAACCTTCCCTGTGTAGTATTCCCACCAGTTCATAAACCTGGTTATCCAGGGCACTTTGAACATTTGCTGGTTGTTTGGCATAGGTTTTGGAGAATGGTTCTCCTTCATGTGTTTGCCAGCCATATATCTTATCCATCTTATTGGCAGCCACTACAAATGGTGTTTTGTACATTTTAAGGATATTCAAGGCTTCATAGGTCTGTGGTTTAAATCCTTCGTTGAGGTCTACCATCAGAATGGCCAGATCAGCCAGAGCACCGCCTCGCTTACGGAGAGTGGTGAAAGCTTCATGGCCGGGGGTGTCTATGAAAAACAGCCCTGGAAGGGTTTCTTTGATTTCCAGTTTGTCCAGGAATGCCCCGCAGATGTTTTCAATGACTTCCATAGGGATTTCAGTGGCACCTATATGCTGGGTTATTCCGCCTGCTTCCTTCTGAGCAATAGCGCTGCCTCGGATGAAGTCCAGCAGTGTGGTTTTCCCGTGGTCCACATGACCTAGAACAGATACAATGGGTGATCTAATCTTCAAGGTTATCCTCCGATTTATGAAAAAAATGTTAGGGAACTAAGAAAAGATAAGTCCCTATATGTTTAAATTGTATTATAATATTGTATAAGGGTCCCAAAAAGTTTCTAGGAGTTTATGGTTCTTCGTATATGAGTTCCCGGTCTGGGAGCTGATATCCGCAGATCTCATCTTCCTGGAAAAACAGTGCAATTTCCCTTTCTGCCGAAGATGGTGAATCAGAAGCATGCACAATATTTCTACCGGTTTGAATGGCAAAATCGCCACGAATGGTACCTAGATCTGCTTCTTTAGGGTTTGTTGCCCCTACCATTTTCCGGATTAAGCTGATGCATTCATCTCCTTCAATTACCATAGCCAGAACGGGTCCGGAGGTAATGTATTCCACCAGGTCACCGAAGAAAGGTTTTTCCTGGTGCTCGGCGTAGTGTTCCTCGGCCTGAGCACGGGGGATCATCATCATTTTTGCTGCCAGGATCTGTAAACCCCGCTCCTCGAAGCGGGTTAAGATCTTTCCGGTTAACCTCCGCAGAACTGCGTCGGGTTTCAGCATTACAAAACTTTTTTCACTCATTGTTTAACCCATTTAACTTTTCTGGGAACTCTACCGAGTTTTATGCGATTTTTTTCACATTTGCTGCTGCAGAAATTGTACACCGTACCGTCCTTTTTGACGTACATTTTGCCGGTGCCTTCTTCTATTTTTTCTCCGCAGAATGAACATGTTCTCATGGTTAACACCTTTTATCTAGGGAGTACGGATTTCCTTGGCTTCCCTGATGGTGTCCAAGAGCATCAGAATGTCGCCTTCCCTTATGGCTCCCATAACGTTTCGGGTTAATATCCTACCCTTATCTCTTCCTTCTAATATCCTGCATTTTACTTGCATGACCTCTCCGGTCATACCGGTTCTTTTTAGAACCTCAATAACTTCTGCAGGAGTTGCTTCTGCCATATAATCACCTTAAAAATTAGAAGAGTCCTGAGACTCTTCAGTTAGTGTTAATTATTTTTTGAGTTCTTCTACCTTTTCCACGATGTCTTTGATGAGGTCTTCTGCTTCACCCGCATCAATGATAGCTGCAGATGCAGTTCCCACATTTAGGCCTGCTGCTTCTCCAAGCTCGTCTTTGGTAGGTATGTAGACGTAAGGTATTTCCTTTTCTTCAGCGAGAACAGGCATATGAGCGATAATTTCAGCTGGATCAACATCCTCTGCTAATAATACAAGTAGGGCTTCGCCTCTTTCAACAGCCTTTGTAACTTCGTTACTTCCTTTACCTACTTTACCAGTGTCTCTTGCTATTTCCAAAGCTTCGTAAGCTTTGTCCGCTAATTCTTTAGGTACATCAAATTTAACATACATTGCTTTTGCCATTTATTTACCTCCTTTTTCATCTGGTTTTAACCATCCATCGGCAAACACTAATTTCAGACTTCATATTATATAGTCTATGTTATATGAAGTTCTTGGTCCCGATGATTAAAGACCAAAAAAATTCTAATTTTAAACTTAAAAAGATACTTTAGAATTCTAAAATTAGATGTATCAAAGTTGGTCAATCACAGTATATATACTTTACTTCAGAAAATTAGTGCATGTTAAGGGCTTGAAATAATTATCACATGCTTTATTGTTATGATTAATACCATATAAATGATCTCGCATAGATTACTGGGGATATTGTAAGTCAGAAATTGAATTTAACAAAAGAATATTATTTTAAGTAGAAAAACTACTTATGGGCTATTTATTCTGGTTTGAACGATGATGATGACCTGGTTCGAAGGCGAGTAATGCAAATAATAAATAATACAGATGGCGTTTTAGATTATAGTTTAACGTCACCTGTAGTTAGTTGTAACAACTAAAGAAGATGTTGTTACAGTAGGAACAATTGCCTTAACTTAAGTATAATCATATTTTGTGAATATTGGTCCATCCTATAAGTGTTGCTTCAGTTTTATTCACAACATCACAGTACCAAGTATATTCATAACCTTTAACTTGTAATTTCTTAGCTATTACTTGAGTCCGCTTGTCATTGTAGGTGTAAATATAGGGCATCCCTTCAATAATTCTATCTTCCACTATTTCTCCTTCAAAAATTTCTTGAACTTCTTTTGGAAGCGAGTTAAGACATTTATTCAAAAATAATACCTCCTAAAGTATTTTATTGTAAAGTTACTAATATTGTTATTTCTCCTTTATACAGTTTTTTTAAATAATAAAAAAGTTGGAGTGGTTAGTATTTTTATTAAACAGGGCATACTGACATGAGAACAGTTCCTGAACATCCCCTAATCTCAGATATAACATCCCCAATCTTAGATATGAATCCAATGCGAAAGCTCCAGAGTTAAGCATAGTACTGAGTTCGACCAGATTAAATTAATTTTATTCCCTGAAAGTCACAGTAGATTTCTGTTTAACAGTAACAAAAACAAACTGGAACCATTCAGAGAAGTTTAAAGTACCAAACATTATATCATACTTGAAGGATATAAATTATTATTTATTTTTAAACAGCGGAAATTACATTATAAGGGATTACAAAAAGTTAATGGTAATATTTTTTACATAAACTCATCTAGAATTATTGTAATTGATCAAAGTGGTAGGCTTGTAAAGTTATTGTAAATATTACTTAATTTTTTTATTTAAAACTTCAACAAAAGCTTTAGTATTGAATAAATGGAATTTGTAATTTTTAGCTGCTGTTTTTATTTCAACAACTTTACCAAGACCATGGTCATGAACCTTAAATGATCGGATGCTTGAATAGAGTATGTTATTTTCTTCTTTTTGTTTACTCAACACATGGGCGTCGGTAACTGCAAGTAAAGAGTTTTCTTGAAATGTAAGTGTAGAGTTTTTAAGCCGGTTATTAACGTTGTATGCTCTGAAAATTCCCTTTGTAATCTCTTTTTTTCTGATTTCATCAGTTTTATTTAGATTTTCCTTTTCCATAGTTTTAGATTGGAAGTGTTAAGGTTTACATAATTCGTTTTTCATGTTCATTAAATTATATTAACCACGTGTAAAAATTTCAGTATTTAATCAAAAAAAATTCGAGTAGTGATCAAAAGTCAGATCTTTATGATTTAATTAATAAAATTAAATTTTAAATTAAATTTTGAAAAAATAGCCTTATAATCGTTTAAAATATCTTAAAAAAATAAAAAAAAGAAGAAAGGTTAACTTATAATCTTTTGACGGCGAGTTCGACGTCAGAAGCTTTAACAGTTTTCCTTCCTGCGTGTTTTGCCAGTTTAACAGCTTCAGTAGCGATGGTTTCGCCTTTTTCTTCTAAGGCTTTGGCTAGAGCTTCTCTAGCATCGTCACTTACTCTTTCTGCACCGGCGTTCTTTATTATTCTTCCAATTGGAGCTATTGGTAATTCCATATTAATCACCTCATTTTTGTATATTTGTTAATATACACTGTTGCTGTACTCCTATATATAAGTATCGTTAAAAACAGTGATTATTCGGTGATCCATATGGTATTGGGTCATGTCATGATGATCCCTATGATCTTTGGACACCACATGACAAATTATATGATCTTGGCTACTGGAAAAAAAAATGGGATATAGAAATAGTCCAGATTTAACTCTTAAAAAAGGTGGGGTAAAATTCCCTAATTTCCTTTTATAACCTTTAAAAGGGCATTTATATCTGCATCTATTTCAATAGGTTCTTCACATGCATCTATAGCTATATTGGGGTCTTTTAAAACATGTCCCGTAACTACGCACACGATTTGTTCACCCTTATCTATTTTACCGGTGTTAACCAGTTTTATAAGTCCTGCAATGGATGCTGCTGATGCGGGTTCCACTCCAATTCCCTCGGTTCGGGCCAGGAGTTTCTGAGCAGAGAGTATCTCCTCATCACTAACAGTTTCTGCCAATCCATCAGATTCATAAATTGCCCTGATGGCCTTTTTCGAACTGACCGGGGCACCTATGCGAATTGCAGTAGCCACAGTTTCGGGGTTTTCCACAGGTACAATATCGTCCTGGCATTCCCAGATTGCATGGGCTATGGGTGCTGCACCTTCGGCCTGAATACCAGTCATACGTGGCAGTTCATCAATGAAACCTGCTCTATGGAATTCAGTTATTCCTTTCCAAATGGCAGAAATGTTTCCAGCATTTCCCACAGGTAGTATGATCCTGTCCGGAGATTTCCACCCCAGATCATCTACTATCTCAAATCCTATGGATTTTTGGCCTTCTAACCGGTATGGGTTAATGGAATTTAAGAGGTAAAGATGGCCCTGAAGTGCCAGACTGGTGATGGCTTCTAAAGCCTGGTCAAAGTTCCCCCGCACAGATAGAACCTGAGCTCCGTGGAACATAGCCTGAGCCAGTTTACCAAGGGCAACCTTACCTGCAGGGAGGAGGACTACGCACTTTAAACCAGCCCTGGCTGCGTATGCGGCAAGAGAAGCGGAGGTGTTACCTGTGGAAGCACATCCCACTGTATTTACTCCTAGTTCCATGGCCTTGGTAATTCCAACGCTCATTCCTCTGTCTTTGAAACTTCCGGTTGGATTTGAACCCTCTACTTTCACGTAGAGTTCTACTCCCAATTCCTTGCCCAGTTTGTCACACTTGCAGAAGGGTGTTCCACCTTCCTCCAGGCTGACTATACCTGCTGGATCAACAGGCATGAACTCCTTGTACTTCCACATTGTGGATTTACGGCAGCTGAAAACATCCTTGGATACGTTCGGTTGACAGATAACTTCCAGTATTGAACCACACTTCTTGCACGTGTATATTATTTCCTGGTCAGAATATTCTGCACCACAGGATATGCATTTCATCATAAAATCACCTTTAATTTTAAATAAATTCTCTAACTATTTTTTAGATAAATCTCTACTATTCCTGGATTTTAGGTCAATGGAATTTTACGTAAATAAAATTTTCATTGAATTATATGAATCAAACTTATTGAATTAACTCATTTAATTAGTATTTTTCATGGAAATACTTCAAAATAATATCATTTCATACAGTTATAAAAACTATTCCATTGATTTAGTCTAACTTATGATTTATTTTTACCAGTAGAGTTATTCCTACGGTATGATTTATTCTTTACTTGTATGAGTCATTTCTACTATGGATATTCCTTACTCCATCCGGACTCTCCATTTGAATTGGATATTAATATCCAGATAAAAATTAAATTAGGGCCCAGTAACCAGTTATGGGGTATTAAATTAGGGGCACAGTAACCAGATTTGAGTTATTAACTTAGTTATTCTAATCAGGTAACTCCCTTCATGTAACTGGCCCAGCTAAGAGTGAAGTTCGCTTCAATGATGGCCGCTATAAAGATCAAAGCCACGGCTATGCCCATCAGGATTAGTGTGTCCTTAAAGTCATCCAGGTTGGCTTCCAGTAAATATTTCAACTGATTGGACATGGAAAAATCGGATTGTAGCTTTAACAGGCCTTTTAAAATGTTTAAAACAATACTTCCCAGTTTGAATCCGGCAGCTCCAGCAATTATTATTCCTAAAAGCTCAAAAATACCGTGAGGTATGGTGTATATAATGAAATCCCCTAATTGGAACTGGGCTGCAGTGTAACCAATGAAAACTCCGTTGCTGATAAGGTAAAAAGCAGTTACCAATCCAAAAATTAAGCCTCCCCCATAGATCAGCAATGCAACTTTAAGGTTATTGGCAAAGAGTGAGAAGGTGGTGATCTGTAACTCCCCCTGAGTCAGACGCCTTTTAAAGTCTCCTAACATGCTCCCCAGGAGAGGTTCTAGCATTCCTGCAAAGGCATATCCTATAAATAGGGAAGCTATGAAAATCATGGCAGATAACATGAAAAATGTTTCATTACGGTTGTATAACCCACCTATCAAACCTTCATATTTTTCTTTGGCCATAGTATAACTCCTGATACATTTTTAGCTATTAATTAATCCGTTTAACTTAATATAATATGATTTTAACTTAACTTTAACATAATACTATATGAGTTTATAGGTTCACTTTATGCTTCCAGTAAAGTTTCGGCTTTATTTTTGGCCTTTTCTCTTTTCTTCGCCAGGTCTTCAAAGAAATTCTTGATCATCTCAGCAGCACGTGCTTTGCACTCTCCACACAACATACTACCTTCCCTGCATTGCTGGTGAATCTCTTTTAACCGGGAGTCTGACTGGACGAGATGGTAAAGTAACATTTCATAGACCACACAGTCCTCTGGAACACCACCCATCTTTTCCTGTTCAGCTAAACTTTCTCTTCCACCGGTTTTAGCAGATTTCAATTTTTTCATAGCCACTTCTGGACGGTCACTGAGGAATATGGCAGTTTTTGGTTTACTACTGGACATTTTACCTCCGGTTAAGCCGGTAATAAAACGATGGTAAGTTGAAGAGGGGGTTATGAATTTAAACTGGGACTGGAAACGTTCGGCAATATCCCGGGTTAGGCGTATGTGAGGGTCCTGATCTGGTCCTACCGGAACCACAGTGGGTTTGGGGCCTCCACATTCTTCCAGCTGAGGGTGCAGTATATCTGCTACCTGTATCAGGGGTGCGTAGATGTGGCCTATGTTAGTGGAGCCTGAAAAACCATAAATAGCCTTCATCTCATTCATGTTAACTCTTTTGGCCAGTTTGTAGGCTAAATCTGTCACAGTTTTGTTTTCCGATGTTAGGTAGATGTGCAGATTCTTATCTGGATCCAGACCCAGGGCAAGGTAGTTGGTGATGTATTCATCAATAGCAATTCTCCTAGCCTCTGGAAAGTCGATTCCTCTGGCGGAATATGATTCCATGTCCGCAATGGGGATGTAAATTTCTGCACCTTTCTCCTGGTACCAGATGAGCTGGTCCACGATCATCTTGTGGCCGATGTGCATTTTGCCACTGGGCATCATACCAGTCACCACTGCGAAGTCAGTTTTTTCGCGGATGGCTTTAACAATTTTACCATAATCACGATGTCCAAATATAATTCCCCTGCGCATTAGTATGTGAGGGTCTTCGATGTCGCCTAAAAGGTCGTGGAATGGTTTTATTCCAAATTCTTCTATGAGTTTTTCATAGTTTACTATGGCTGAGCTCCATGGATCTATCAATCAATCACCTTTAATGATAATAATCGTTGTTTAGTTACTTTATATACTTTCGTTATGTTTAGCAGTCATTATGGTCGGGTCCACTCAACATTGTAGTAAGTGATGTCCTGTTCATCATCCACCACTGCCAACAAAAGTTTCTTGTTAACACCATGGGCCACACGAACATAACTGGAGAAATCAAGTACAGATATATTCTGGTTTTCAGTTACCACCTTCACCACAAAATCGGAATGACCGTCACCTGGAGATTTACCTCTTTCGTACAATCTGAACTCTGAACCATATTTAAAACCAGTTTTAACAATGTATCCTCTATTTCTGAGGTCTCGGTAGACCATGTATCGGTATATGAGGTCTTTATCCTGGATAAGTTCCCTCATTTCATCCAGGGAAATATTTTTATCCTGGTTTTTTTTATCCAGAATAGTTATTTTTCCCTTTTCCTGGAGGTATAAAGCCTCCATTAATGAAAGTTGCAGTTCATCCTGGTTAAACTTACCATAGTGACTTTTTTCACTGAGAGCAACTGCTTTTTTATCTTTGATAATTACTAGTTCTCCGATTAACTCTGCATCCATGTTATTTCACCTTATAATAATATAACTGGTTGTGTTTTTAAAAAACCAGAATAGACTAACTTATGATGTGTTAAAACGTATGATGTGTGGTTTATATGTCCTAAATTTTCAATCCAAATTAGGAATATGAGATCCGCAGTTTTTTTCCTGCAGTTTTTTTTTCATATAATGATATTCCTGATTTATGATGATCCCAAGTAGCTTAATCTCTGGCGTGTAACTTTTTCAAATCATTTTCTTTTTTACCCAGACGAACCATGAACTCGGCTATAAGACCATCAAGGAATAAATGAGTGCTATCTTCGAAAAGAGTTCCCATAGGGGTTAAATCATCGTAGTTTCCTTTAAGAACATGTGATGTGTAGTATTTCCAGGGAACCTTACTCTTACTTTCAATATTAACCACTACATCAGAGTTCTTGCCCAGAGTGGAGTCTGGATCAGTGGTTACTCCCACTACATGAGTTCCAACTTCTCTGGCAGTTTCCGCTGCAAGGGTAACTGTCTTGGTTTCTCCTGATCCGGAAATAGCTATAAGGCAATCTTTTTCAGTGAGGGCAGGGGTGGTTACATCGCCCACCACGTATACTACGAATCCCAAGTGCATCAGACGCATGGCAAATGCCTTACCCACCAGTTCGGACCTTCCACTTCCCACAATGAATGTGGAATCAGAATCAGTAATGCACTGAATCATCAGTTCCACCTGTTCATTATCAATATGGTCTATAACCTCCAGGGCGTGTTTGGCTATGCCTTCTGCAGTTTTTTTTATGTATTCCATATTTTATGAACCTTTTATTTTTTTGGAAAATTCCAGTTGTTTCCTGTATTATTTCCTGATTTTGAGTCTTTAATTAATTTTAGTCTTTAATTTAAACTTGAGTTTTGATTTAATGATTTTTAACTCAAGTTTAGATTAGGGGTTATTATTAAATTCCCGTTATCCTGATACCGGCCAGTTTTATTTTATTGCGTATGTTGAGGTTGATAAGTAATGGGGTTAGTTTTTCCACGATCCGTGCGTTTTCCAGGTCACCGCAATCTATGGCCCGAACTCCAGGTATTTTTTCTGCCAGTTGCATTGCCTCTTTTTTGGCTTCTGGATCATCTCCAGAGATGAGGCAGTCACATTCCACATTGTTTTCAATGTTAGTTAGGCTGGCAGCGCTGATGTTGTTGAAAGCAGATACCACCCTCACGTTTTTATCCTTTAAAAAATTAGCGGTTCTTTCTGCAGCAGAACCATCCCACATATTCACGTACTTTACTGGACTACCACCCAAGCAGCTTTCCATGGGAACAGTAGCATCAATCAAAATTTTACCATCAACATGGTCTTTGATGCTTTTGAGGGTAATCATCTGTGCCTGAAGAGGTACGGTTAAAACCAGGAGATCAGCTTCACTACATGCTTCTTCATTGGTCATTCCCATTACATTGGGGCATTCTTCAGATTTTAACATGTTTTTAATGAGATTAACAGCGTTATCGGCTTTTTTAACATCCCTTGAACCGATAATTACCTTTTCTCCTCCCTTTGCAAACCTCAATGCCAGTCCAAGTCCCTGATCTCCAGTTCCACCTATTATTCCAATTTTCAAAGAAAAACATCCCCTTAAAATTTTATCAATATTACTTTTTCTAATAATATATAGATATAATTATTATACTATGATAAAAAATTAGGTTAAGAGTCTAATTAAATATTTGGTGATGAACTTGAAAACTTATCATATGTCTCATTCATTATTTCGGATGTGACATTTGATTGTTGATATATCTGTTATTCACTACCATCAAAATTGCTAAAATCGAAAACTATATATAACAGTTTTTCCCTAAATGTGTAGAAAGAGCACATTAACTAGGGTTATTAAATTAGAATAATGGGTACAAATAAACCTGTTTTAAAGTTAAATGAGACCAATACTGAAGTTTTTGTGTAAGTATAATTAAATTTGAAATTGGATAATCCGGTAATATCTTTGAATTAATTGGATTCTATGTTATGCAATTTTAATGTGGATTAGTAAGTTATCTCTTTTGTTAACTATCTCTTTTATAGATATCTCTATAAAGAGACAACTTGCTTTATGATCATGGAATATGCAATTGGGAATATGTGTTAATATTTATTTAACAACACTGTTTCAATTTCTAACGAATAAACGAATAAAAATAATTAAAAAATCATATTTGAGGTGTTTAAATGTATTACATGAGGTTCAAAGAACCCAATAGTCTTTAGTGGCGATTGTGGCAAACCGGTAAACCTAATGGTACCACTACTGTGGCATGTCTTAAATATTGGCATGATTTTGCTGGAATGAACCAACGGAGGAATTATATTAAGCGAAATTTATACAAAGCGGCATTTGTCGTTTTATTATTAGGAGCATTGCCAGTGAGCAGTGCTGCATCAATTGGTGGGTATTTTATACCCGGAGGAATGTACGGCGGAGAATCTGGATATCATTACTGGGAAAATTACTGTCCCCTGTGTCATCATTACGGTAGCCTGGAAGTAAATCCCAAGGGGACCTACGAAGGTGAAATTACCTGTTCTGCATGTGATGCAGATTATGATGGGTGCACAGGATATGACAAGTATGAAGGCGGTGCAAGGGCAAAACTGATTCCTGCAGTTGTAGAAAAGGAAGAGCCTGAAAACGTCAATGCTCAGTCAACAGAACAACCCGCAGTAACACCTGAAACAAACAACACAACTTCAACAGCTAATAAAACTGTTAATTCCTCAGAATTAACTTCAAAATCTTTAGTTCCAGTGGCAAATCAGCCCGATGCAACTATAACTGTGAAGTTAGGTGTTGATAATGTGCTGGTGAACAATACAGTTCTACAGGCACATCTAAAGAACATGAATGAACACTGGTTGGTTATATAAACCAGCCACCTACATTTTTTTATTTTTTTTAAATATTCTTTTTTTATTGAAATTTTTAAGTGCAATTTTTTAAAAATCATTTCAGGCGGAATTATTTTCAACTGTAAAATCGTTTAAATCATATTCCTGTTTAGAATAATATTTTCCTTTAGATACATATTTTCCTTTAGAATCATATTTCCGGTTTAGAAAATATGTTAAAATTAAATAAAAACAATATTAGCTATATTAAATCCTTTTTTTCAATGAAATCAAGACTATCTGCGACATCTTGGGGATTTTTCACTTCCACCATCAGAACACCGTCGTATTTAGCTTTTTCAATAATTTTAAAGAGTAAATTGAAGTCAATACTTCCAGTACCAAGGGCATTATGCTGGTCGAAAGTTCCATCGTTGTCACTGAGGTGAACGTGTTTTATGAGAGGGTATGAAAACATTTCAGATGGTGAAAAGCCTGAATTATGGGCATGTCCAACATCCAGGGTCATATACACGTCAAGTTCTTCTAAAAGAGAATTCAATTCATTCAAATCCTGATAGAGTAGACTCTCTATCACCGGCATGTTCTCCACGCACATGTAAACCCCACTGTCCCGGGCATAGTCCGCACACTTCCTTAATGATTCCAGATTGTACTCGAATATTTTCTCTTCTATTTTCTTTCCCATAATGGGCATACTACCTGGATGCACTACCACCAGATCTGAATTCCACTCCACAGCCCGGTCCATGGACTTTTTGACTTCCTCAATTGAGGAATCACGGATGGACTGGTTATGGGATGCCAAGTTGATGTCGGATAGGGGTGAATGGACCGTCAGTTTGATCTGATATGAATCCAGTAGGTCATCTTTAATTTCATGGTAGGGATATTCATTGATTATTTCACAGTAATCAATATTCCTTTCTTCCAGAGACTCAAGCACTCCTTCCAGAGGCTGAGGATACAGGGCCAGGGTTGAAACACCAATTTTCATGTTCTACTCCATCATAAATATGTTCTTAACCTAATTTCGTAAAAAAGAATAAAATAAAGAATGTAGTAGCTGTTTTTAAATTAAGTATTTTTACTTCATTCCCTTCTGATTCTGGACTGAATAGATTGATTACTCTTTTTAGCATTAAGAATTATCTCTGCCAGTTCAATATCCTTTTTTATCTTGATAGTGCCTTTTTTACCCACAGTAGCGGTGAAAAGATAATCGTTGTCCACCAGAATATCGAAAGGAGTTCCTACCACATCTTTACCAAAATTTAAAACTACGTAGTTACCTGACATTTCCACATCAACCGGCACGTAGTCAGGGGATAATAATTCAGGAATGTGTTCTTTTTTTCCACGAGATTTCCCCTGGGTCTTGTTTTTAGATTCAAGAGATTCCACACCAATACTAATACCAACTTTCCCTTCTAGCTCTTCGATGTTTTTCCCTCTTTTACCTATGAGTTTTGGAATGGACTCTTCATTCACCCATACTGAGGCCCTACGGTCGGATTTCATTTCCACTTCCACCCGTCCTGGAACTCTTTTTTTGACTTCTTTGATGATTTCCCTTTCTGCCATTTCATGGATGGGAGTTTTTTTCATTCTGGTCAGGCCCACGTCCATAACAATGGTTTGTTCTCCATAGGTGTAAATCTCGTGAACCAGGTCTCCGGTTTCAAAATCCCTGATTTCAATGACTGGTCTGGAAAGATCTGCCTCTAACATTCCACTGGGAACCTTAACTGTGAGTTTAATGTCATAAATAGCAGCTACTCTTCCTTCATCGATGTAGATGGTGGTATCCACAATGGATGGAATCATACCCAGTTCTACTCGGCCAATGATTCTTTGTATGGCATCTATGGGTCTTGTGGCGTGAACCACTCCGATCATACCTACACCAGCCAGTCTCATATCTGCAAAGATTCGGAAGTCCTTGGTTTTACGTAGCTCATCGTATATGGTGTAATCTGGTCTTACCAGGAGTAATATGTCTGCAGTTTTCCCCATATCTTTTTCTAAGGGTGCGTACTGGGTGATTTCATCTCCCACTTGCAGGTCCCGTGGTGATTCCATGGTTTTGACAATGGTTCCCAGATTCCCATAAAATTCGGCAATTGCTTGGGCAAAAGTGGTTTTCCCAGCACCTGGGGGGCCAGCAATCAGTATACCCTTAGCACTGTTAGTTAACCGGTCAATTAATTTTCCAGGTAATCGGTAGCTGTCCATGGAGACCTTGGCTACAGGCCTTACAACGGTGATTTCCACTCCATCTGAGAATGGGGGTCGAGCTATGGATATTCTGTATTCTCGGAACTGTACCACTGTGGCTCCTTCCCGTTCTATCTCGATGAAACTTTTAAAATCGCTTTTAGCCCTTTCAACTATTTCACGGGCCATATAATCGATTTGTCCTCTGGTAAGAGGTTTAGATCTTATGCGGACCAGTTTGGTATTTCCTGGTCTTCCTTTTTTAGCCATGGGAGTTACGTTTTCTTTCAGGTGAATGGACATGGTGTTTTTATCGAAGTATTTGGTTACTTCGATGTCTCCGTACTCCAGCATCTCTGGTTTAAGGTAGACCGCGTTGAGGCCCTGGGCTTCTGCCACTTCCTTTTGAACCTTGTCACTGGTTATGAGGGTTGCCTTATGTTCTCCGGCAGTATTTCGGATCATGGCGTCGATTTCTCCTCCCCTGGCCAGGGATATTTCTTCCAGGGTGGGTCGGCGCCCCACATAACTTAAGTGTATTTTACCATTACCATGCAGTTTCTGTAAATTTTTAAGTTCTTCCAGGCCGTTGTATCCACTATCTCTCCCTTTATTGGCCTGATTTTCTAATTCAGATACAACTGCTTCTGGAACTATCACCTCGCATCCCTGGTAGTCTTCTTCCTGGACTATGCGGGTGATTCTACCATCCACTATAACACTTGTATCTGGAACAATTCTCATCCTATTTGTCTCCATAAACTTTTTCAGGTGCAAAAACTTTTTCTTTAACTATTTCGAGTTTTTGTCCATTATCTACGATTTTGCTGAAGAAACATGAATAATAACCCTCGTGACATGCAGCACCCAGCTGTTTCACCTTGAGGAGAACTGCATCCTGGTCACAGTCGGTGAAGATTTCTTTTACTTCCTGCACATGGCCTGAGCTTTCACCCTTGAACCATAACTGTTTACGACTGGTGCTCCAGTAATGAGCATTACCTGTTTCGATTGTCTTTTTAAAGGCGTCACGGTTCATGTAGGCTACCATAAGCACTTCTCCAGTTTCATAATCCTGGGCTATGGCTATAACCAGTTCTTCTCCGTTAACCACATGCCGGTAATTGAGTTCGGCTAAATTCATTTTCATCATCCCTTAATCCGATTTAATAAAATATCACTGACATTTTCCCGAGGTACCTGTTCCTGATCCCCTGATTCCATGTCTTTAATGGTAACTTCACCATTTTCCAGTTCACGGGCACCAACAAGAACCACGAACTTTGCTCCGGAATTGTTAGCGAAAGAGAGGATCTTTTTAAGCTTCCGTCCTGCCAGTTCCACATCAGTTGAAATACCGGAATTCCTTAATTCTTGAGTTATTCGGAATGCATCCAGTTTCATTTCAGGGGATATGGGGGTTACATATGCATCCACTCTTTTTTCTGCTGAGGTTAAGGTTTCCTGCAATTTTAAGGATTCCATAACCCGGTCGAAGCCAAAGGCGAACCCAGTGGATTCCACCTTTTCTCCACCGAAAACCTCTATTAAATTATAGGTTCCCCCACCACTTATTTGTTTCTGGGCTCCCAGACCTTCCACGTAGATCTCGAAAACTGCTCCAGTGTAATAGTCAAGCCCCCTGGCAATACCCAGATTCACAGTGTAATTAACACAACCAAAGGCTTCTAACATTTCCAGGAGCATTCCAAGTTCTTCAAGCGATTTTAAGGCATCAGGGTAATCTTTAATTATATCTTTCACTTTCCCGATTATTTCCCGGTGCCCCTGCAAACCAATTAATTCCAGCAGGATATTCTTTGAACTAGCCTGAAGTTTCAATTCTTCCAGTAATTTTTCCAGTTGGTCGGCATCTCCCTTATCTATCAATGCCATGATCTCATCTTGATGGTCAGATGAAACATTATCCTGGCTTAAGATTCCCCTTAGAATTCCCAGATTTCCCAGATGAATTTGATAATCTTCCAGTTCCAGTTCTTCCAGACACTGGGAGGCCATGGCAATGATTTCTGCCTCTGAATCTGGGGATTTTCCACCTATAAGTTCACAGCCCATCTGCCAGAACTGACGGAAACGGCCTTTTTGTGGCCTTTCATAACGGAAACAACTACCAAAATAGTACATTTTAATAGGTTTTGGTGCTTTTTGCAGTTGGTTTAAATATAATCTGGCTACTGGTGCTGTTAATTCAGGTCTAAGTGCCAGATCCCTTCCACCTTTGTCCTGAAAGTTGTATATTTCTTCTGTTATTCCTTCACCAGATTTTAATGTGAAAAGGGAGAGGTCCTCGAAGATGGGGGTTTTAATCTCCTGATAACCATAGCTTTCGAACACTTTCCTCATGGTATTCTCCACGAGTTTTCTTTCTTTCATCTCCTTAAAGAGGAAATCTCGGGTTCCTCTAGGCTTTTGCAGTTCCATTACTAATTCTCCTATTAAACGTGAGTTGATGTAATTTAAATGAATTTGATTCTAAGTTCTTTATTGGGTTTTCATTGTAGATAGTATTATGTGCTAGATGTAACTTGAAAATACTGAAGAAAAATATTTAATTTAATTTTTCATTGAAAATTTTAGAGTTAAGGTTGTCATTGGGGAATGTGTCCATTGAAAAAGATGTTTTTACCCGATAAGGGGCCTATAAAGTTATTTTTCGGGTTTTACTCGTAGTACTTCAAATATTCCTTTAGCATTTTAGGGAATGATTTGGCACTTAAAAATCGCAGTCCCAGACGTTCTGCCCATATTTTGATCCCTTCATCTGCGGCTACCACTCCTGCTCCCAGTTCCTTGGCTAAAAGTAGTACGTCCAGATCAGGGGCACTGTCCAGGGTTCCTTTTCTGAGTGCGGCCCGATAACGTTTCCTGAAATCTTTAATGGCCTTACCAATGACTTCCATCTCTATCTGGGTCTTTTTCTCTCCACGGGACATCATCACCATGGATTCAACTGCAGCCTCCCACACTGCACTTTCGGAGATGCGCATACCCTTGTTCATCCTTTCCCGCATGTCCTGCACGTATTCGTAGAATATCTCTGATGGTATCTTGGTGTCGTAGCGGTTGGGAGTTTTTTTAACGATCCAGGTCTCAGCCTTGATCATGATGCTCTGAGGACAGTCGTAACGGGTTATGTAATCGGTGAATTCCTTGTAGGTAACCGGGGGCATGTGGCAGCTCATGTTCAGTTTAATTCTGGAACGGGCTATGAGATCCAGGAGGACCTCTACAGTCTTGTCCAGTTCCCCTTCTCCATACTCATCCCTTAACTGGTTATCAGTAAAGGCAGTAGTGTCTAAAACAAATCTTTGTTTGGCGATCAATGATTAAACCCCCGTAAAACCATATTTCATAGCTTGAATTGTGTCTGGAATAAAGGAACTAATCCCTCCCGATCCATGACACAGCACCGTTAATTTAAGATAACTATTAAACCAATCTATCTAATTTGTTAACATAATTCTATAACTAATTTATATTTAAAATGATTAATATAAAAGTTCTTATTCATTAATGAAATTTTTAAGAGCTTAAGGTCATTCATATGATTTGTTCAACGGTTTAGGTGGGATATGGATTGATTATGGTAATATGATTAAATTAAAAATAAATTTCATGTAGATGTATACATTCAATAATGCAGTGTTCATGTTTCATTCTCTTTACCCTGGAGATAGATGCATTGGTGAATATTAATCCATAAATGAGGAGTATCGAAGAAGAAAAGGATTTGGCAGGTTTAGATTTTGTCATAAAATCTATGATTTAACCCGAAATTTTCAGTCCTTATTGTCTAGTAACCATGTAATGTCCGGGTAATATTCCAATTTTCCCCCACATTTACATTCATCGGTGAAGTCGTTTGGTGATTCACCGGGTTGGAGTTCGTAGTATTCCCTGCAGTTATTACAGACCAAATAACCTTCACCTATTTTTTCAGTACTGTTGTGATTTTTTGGTGCCTTGTATTTTGTCACATCTGTATTTAAAAGTTTTAAATATGTTTTAAATCCAATTACTACATCCTCTTTGTTGATAAATTCCCTATTATCCTTCACAGCACTGCAACCTGCGATTAATTCTATGACTGCCTTTTCAATTGCTGAAAAATGAGCGTATTTTGGAAGACCAATACTAGTGATTGTCATGTGTATTTTGAGAAGACCTATTGTGTCTGAAAATTTTTTTGTATTTTTGTTTTCCCATCTAATTTTTTTAAGTTTTTGGAAAAATTCGGGTGTAGGTTGGGGCCAGTCATGTATTTTATCGAAATTATCAAGTCCAAAAATTAGCTGTTCATCAAGTCTGCTTAAATAAACATTCCGGACCTCCAAGTCGTCCAGTTCTCTTTTAATAGTCATAGAATATCTTATTGCTAGAAAATCGTACATACATACAAACATGAAAAAAGTGATTAAATCAACTGAGTTGTGGGGTATGAAATCTAAATATTCTATATAATCTAAATTCTGGTGAGCAAGAGAATAAACACTGTTTGCAGGCTTTTTTGGAATGCTTCGTTCCCACCAAAAAAACTTAGATTTAATTGAGTCATAAACCCTTCTTGACTCATCATAAAGCCCTGAGTTAGAGATATCTATGATGCTGTTTATAACAACATCTAAACCTGGCACATCTTCTTTTTCAAGCATTTCCAGATTCTTTTGAATTCTTTTTTCCGTTACTTCTTTAATTGGGAATAGTCTCTCAAGTAATGTCATTTCTAGTATCACAAACCCTACTATTATTTTCATGTCTGTAGACACAATATCCAAGTGAAACTGATAATTAAGTAAATAAAAGTGTTTTAATAGATTAAGTTGGAAAATAATTTCTTAAATATGTTCAGTTGCACTGTTGATTGTAGCATAATAATGGAGCTTTCCCCCACATTCACATTCATTGGAAAAATCATCTGGAGATTCATTTGACTGAAGTTTATAGTAGCCATTACATTTGTTACAGACTAAATAACCTTTATCAACATAGTTAAAATCTGATTTCAATTTAGATGCTGATATGTATTTCGCAATATCTGTTTTAATGAGCTTAAAATATGTTTCATAAGCTGTTACAACATCATTTTGATTAATTTTAGTTCTATTATTTTTTATGGAACTACATGCTGCGAGAAACAGTAAAAAATCTCTTTCTGTATTAGAAAAGATAATATGGAACTTTCCGAACATTCCCATTCTTACACATTTCATTGCTTCTTTTAATTTGTTAAATAATTTCTTACTATGCTGGGGTTCCCATTTTATTTCTTTTAATTTAATAAAAAAGCTATCCGTTATTTTTGGGGGTTCTATTATATTATCAAATTCATTTAGATAGTATGATAATCGTTCATCGATCTTACTATTGTATAAATGTTCAATATCTTCAGAATCCAGGGGTCGATTTAAGTTAATATAATAAACAGTTTCTAAAAATGGATATATGGTAAAAAATGTTGGGAAACATATTAAATCCGTTAATATTGGTATGGGAAGAGGGGGTCTACTTAAATTTCTGAGTCCCATTATTTGGAAATTTGAATCCATATAATTTTCTCTTAACAAATATTTTTCTTTGCCTGTTTTTGTTTTTGGTTCGAGTTTACCACTTCCTTGATAAAATGCATTATAAATTTGTTCATAGAAACCTGATTCTTCAATATTTTTAATTTCTACAATAACTGAATCTATATCTTTAATTCTGGACTTTTCCAACTCTCTTAATATCTCAGATAATCTTTTGGCATACTCATTACTTAAAGAAAACATGGTATTAACTTTTAATATTATTTTATTCATTTTTATTTATTATATTATTATCCCCATATCCATGATTTAATTGGTTTGATGATTGTATCGTTAATTAATTGAGATCCTTTTGTTGTTAAGTCCAAATAAGTTTTAGGGGCTATCGCATCTGAAAAAGCTGATGCTATTGGTTCAAAATGTTTAGATTCTACACCTGCCCACCTAACAACCATTCCTAAGATTACTTCTAACAGATCTGATCTACTTGCAGCCCAAAATACACTCAAAATATCTAAAAGTATAGCAAAAGGATTCAAAATTATATAAAATCCAACATATATCATACATTCATATAAAACGCCCAGTATGCCAATGAATAAATCGAAAACTAAAGAAAATAATAGGCCAATTATAGATAATGCTCCAATGAAATATAATAATGCTAAAATCAGGATTACAGCAACAATAATGGCTATTATATACAACCAAGTATAATCTGGGGGTGTTGGGGGTTGGTTTGGCCCATCAGAAGGGTTACCTGAATTGGAAGAACTATCCGATGATTTCCCGTTGGATCCACTCCTGCTATTTCCTGATGAACTTCCTGAACCCGAATCAACATTAGTTCCACTTCCGATTTCTGATGCTTCATTGTTGAATGTTAAAAAAGTTGAATAAACAATTGCATTGTATGAAACGTAACAGTTTCCCTCATTGCCTGCATAATCAATGGCTTTTAGTTGGATATAATGCGTTCCGGCCGTGATTATATGGGGAACTATAAAATCTAGTGCCCATTGGTCATCTGAACATGTTAATTTTTTCCAGGAGTTATCAATTAATGCAAAAATATTTTCTGTATCTGCAGATGATTGAGCAGTAATCTTTACCCCCCTGTTAGTTGAAAAATCAATAAATTTCAGAGTATCTGGGATTATTGTGGCAGTTATTGCTGGCGGTGTATTATCCACAGTTAAATTAATTATTTTGGTTTTTTGGTTACCCTCATCATCAGTAGCTGTTATCACCAATGGGTAAATCCCATCGAGAATGTTGGGAACGATTATTTCTATACTCCAGTCACTAAATGAGTTTGATTTAAACCAGTCTGATCTTCTACTGAGACAATCCAGATTGAAAGTATTTTCAAAAACAGTGACTGTAACTTGCGCTGTATCATCTGGAACGTAATATGATCCAGTAGTACAGGAAACCCATATTTTTAGGGGGTCACCAGATTTTATGGGATTGGGGGTGACAGAATCTGAAAAAGTAGGAGGGGTATTATCCACAATAAATCCAATTGATTTTTCTGCAGTGTTTAATCTGGTATACAATAGAGAAATCCAGCCAGTTCCGTATGAACATATAATATTAATCTCTTTATATCCATCATTTAAAGTTGGTATGGTATAATTAAGATTCCATGATCCATCGAGTTGTTCTTGCAGATCTAGAACTCCTGATGGAGTTGATACATAAACTTTCTCCGGATCCTGATTTACAGTGACTGTTAAAACAAAAGAATCCCCTGATCTTATTTTGGTAGAAGATAAAGTAGGAGTTATGATTGGGATTATGTTTTCAACACATAAGTTAATTAACTGGGTGCCCTGGTTCCCTGACCAGTCTTTAGCAACAAATACAACAGTATAATTTCCCTGTTCTAACCATCCTCCGCCCTCTCTAGTCCAGGAGCCATCATCCTGACGATAAAGGTTATAATCCCATTTTAATAGAGATGCGGTAATGCTAATAACATCAGGGTCAGAAAAAGCTTGGAAATAAATTCGTGGTTCCTCAGTAAATAAATCATTTAACCTGTTGGTATGAATTACAATTCCTGAAACAATTGGGGATTGGTTATCTAATGGATTGGAAACCTTAAAAATAAGGGGAAATGTGTTCTCATTACCTGCAATATCTGCAGCTTTTAATATGATAGTATAATTGCCATCTGGAATGTATGGGATGGTATATTTAAGAATCCAAGTACCATCCATTTGTTTTATTAGATCATAGGTTTGGTTCAAGATTAAAGCCGATACATAGGAGGCATCAGAATCAGAAATGGCAGTTATGGTGAGATTATCGTATGTTTTCACAGTATCTGGATTAAGTGAACCTGAAATCAGGGGAGGTCCATTATCTATTATGAAGTTAACTAAAGTTGTATTTTGATTTCCTACTTTGTCCGTTGCAGTCAAAAGAATGGGATAACTTCCCTCGGAAAGATTTGGAGTAACGTAATAGAGATTCCACTCATTATCCTGTTTGTACAGATTAAAAGTTTCCCCAAAAATTAAAGCAGTCACACCCCTAGTATCTGGGCTGCTAAGTACATCAATGGAAATATAATCCTCTGATTTAACCAAATTTGGAGTAACAGTCGCGGAAATTACCGGAGGTGTGTTGTCCACAGTAAAATTAAGGTTAATTTCGTCTTGATTACTTGCACCATCAGTTGCAGTTACTAAAACATCATAAACTCCATCTGAAACAGTTGGCACGACATAAGTCAAGTACCACAGTCCATCTTCCCACTTCTCCATTTCAAATGTCTTATTTAAGATCAAAACTGTTATATGGGTAGAATTTGGACTATAAGCTCGTACTGTCAGTTGGTCCCCTGATTTTACAATATCTGGATATACTACTGCAGAAATAGCTGCTGAGTTATCCATATAATGGACAAAAATGTTTCCATAATTGTTATAATATTCCTGAACTAAGTTGGTGGCATAAGAGTTGAATGCCACATACTGTCCATTTCCACTTATAACTGGATCATCACTGTTTGCATTTGCTTGTTCACCGTTGCTGGAAATACTAACTTTTCTGGTGATTTTTAACCACAGATCACAAACAAAAATATCAACAACTTCATCCGCATTTTCAAAGCGGGATAATGTTTTACAAACTGCGGGTCTAATATTACCGGATACAAATGCCACATAACGCCCATCACCACTTATGGAGGGATTATAATTATTTTCGCTTGGTTCTTCACCAGTATCGGATACACTTACCCTTGCAGTGACTCCAGACATCTGGTCAAATACGAATATATCCTTACCGTTAGTGTCATTTTCCACCAGATTACTGGCAAATGATGAAAATGCTATGTAACGGCCATCAGAACTAATAGATGGTTCAAAACTATCATTATCTCCATTTTCCTTATCAAATGAAACACTAACTCTTTTAATTGTGTTTAATTTTTGATTGAAAACAAAGACATCGGATGCGTCATTGGTGTCATTTTCCACCAGATTACTGGCATATGATGTAAAAACAATAAAATTACCATCGGCACTGATAAAAGGTTCATAACTATCTGAGTTAGCTTCCTCACCATTAAATGGAATGCTAATGAGTTTAATGGTCTTTGAATTTCTGTTGTAAACAAAAATATCACAGAAGCCATTTGTATCATTTTCCACTAAATTACTGGCATATGAATAAAAGGCCACGTAACAGCCATCAGAACTAATTGAAGATCCATAGCTATCTCCATTTCCCGCTTCTCCGGTGCTGGAAACACTTAAACGCTGGGTAACATTCAGTAACCTATCCCGAATAAAAACGTCTCTAAACCCATTAACATCATTACTTACTAAATTAGATGCGTAAGATGTAAAAGTTACATAACGACCATCAGAACTGATAAAAGACTCATAACTATCTCCATTTCCCTCTTCCCCTGTACTGGAAATACTAATTCTTTCGGTGGTGTTTAAAAGACGGTCCCTTACAAATATATCAGAATAATAATTGGTATTATTATCAATGAGATTATTTGCATAAGAAGAAAATGCTATGTAACGGCCATCTGCACTGATGGATGGTTCATAACTGTAACCATTAGTGGATTGGCTCTCATTGGTAGGAATACTAATCAATTCAGTTGTGTTGGTCGCTGTAACCATTCCAGTAAATAGAGTTAGGACTGTAAGAAAGGTAATGAAAACAAAAATCTTCTTAATGTTTTTCATGATCTGCACCAATTTTCCATGAAGCTGTACCAAATTACTCAATCGCATTGAAAGATAAACTGGATCAAATTAGTAATATTATTATAAATAATTATAATAAAGTATTATTTATTATTTTCTATCATATCCCTAGCTGAACAATGGAAAATATTCCGTTTTATAAAGATTTATTATGCGAATTAAACTCATAAATTAATTTAAATATAATATTAATCATTTAAAAACAGAATATTTAGATATAAATTCTTTATAATTCTTTCCAGTTATAATCAGATGTTATTTTAGTGTAATTTTAAATAATCTTTCTGAGCGAAAAATGAATATAAACGGTTTCCTAATTAATTAATAGGTGATATAAATTGATAACTGGAAAAACTGGCTTAGTGGGAATAATGGGAGATCCTGTAGAGCACAGCTTATCCCCTCCCATGCATAACGCTGCCTTCCATCAACTTAAACTGGACTACGTGTATGTCCCTTTCCATGTTAGGCGAGGAAACCTGGCTCCTGCAATTGAAGGTGCTAGGAATATGGGAATCAAGGGCCTTAACCTTACCATACCTCATAAAATAGAAGTTATTAACTACCTTGATGAACTGGATGAAGCCGCAGAACTGATAGGTGCAGTGAACACAGTGAAGTTCACAGAAAACAAAGCTGTTGGTTATAATACTGATGGTTTTGGTGCAGTGAAGGCCATTGAAGAAACAACACCTGTCGAGGATAAGAAAATAATCATTATTGGAGCAGGTGGTGCAGCACGTGCAATATCCTTCCAGTTACTCCTGAGTGGGGTGGGAGAAGTTTTAATAGCCAACCGAACCAGGGAAAAAGCATGCAACTTAAGAGATGATCTCAAAGAAACATTCAAAACTATTTCCTTAGGTTGTTTAGGAGTGAATGATGAACTTGAAATGGAGCTTAAGGATACCGATGTACTGATTAACACCACACCAGTGGGAATGCACCCCCATCAGGATGATAAGCCGGTGGTTACTAGTGATATGATGCATTCTGATCTGGTGGTGAATGATATTGTTTACAACCCTCTTGAAACTGGCCTCCTCCGTGAGGCAGATAAAGCAGGTGCACAGGCAGTTCATGGGACTAAAATGTTAATTTACCAGGGAATAGAGGCTTTCCGCATTTGGACCGGGATAAGCCCGCCTGTTGAAGTATTCGAAACAGCATTGATGCGGGAACTCGGTTACTGAATCTGCAAATTTAAATGAAATCCTTAACTTAATGTAATCTTTAATCTAGTAATCTTTAATTTAATGTACTCCTAGTTTATGTAAATCTTAAATGATTCATATTGGAGATATTTACCATGGACAACATACCATCCACCGATAACCATATACACGTGGACCCTGTAAACGGTGAAGGGCCCCTGGAAATAGCAGCAAAGTTTCATCGTTCCGGTGGAACTGCCATGATCATTCCCAACAAACCCACTTGGACCGTGAGTCCTGAATGCAGCTTTGCCGAGGCAATGGAACTGGTAGTGGGTTACGTGGATGAAATCAACCGCGAAACCGAGGTCAAGGCCTTTGCAGTGGTGGGAGCCCATCCTGCTGAGCTCAGCCGACGTGTGGGAGCAGGGATGGAACTGTCCCAAGTCGAAGAACTCATGAGGGGTGCCGTGGAAACAGCTCAGCAGATGGTTATGGAAAAAAAAGCAGTGGGAATCGGTGAAATAGGCAGACCACATTACCCCGTCTCTCCAGAGGAGATGGAAGTACACAACCGACTTATGGTGTACGCCATGGAACTGGCCCGGGAAGCAGACTGCCCGGTGCAACTGCACACTGAAACTTCTACAGAAGAACAGTTTAATGAATTTGCGAAAATGGCCAGTAAAGCTGGTTTAAAGAAAAACAAGGTTATAAAACATTTCTCAGGGCCAATGGTTCTACCGGAGGAAAACCACGGACTCACACCCTCACTCATAGCCAGTGGAGATGTAATGCGGGAAGCTTTAATGAAGGGTAAAACTTTCCTCATGGAAACCGATTACCTGGATGACCGCACCCGACCCGGTGCAGTCATGGGACCCAGAACAGTTCCCAGACGAACCAGAAAATTGATAAATTCAGGTCTCATAACTGAGGAAGACGCCTACCAGATCCATGTGGAACGTGTGGAAAAACTTTACGGTGTGGAATTGGGGTTTTAAAAGATATATCGTTAATAAACCATTAATTTTAAAAATAAATTGATTTTTAAGATAATTTGGTCTTTAAATCTAATTTAGTTGTTATTTTTAATTATTTTTGATGTTAATTGAGTTATTTTTGGTGAAAAAAAGAAGGGGGTCTAATTTCTGGAATATTTACCCATGCCCTCCACCAATGAGGTAACAGACCACACTGATTAAAATTCCAATGAGCACGATTTCCAGGCTGGTTTTGGTTAGACTTCCACGGGATACTTTCCCCAGGTACACACCCAGTATGATCAGTGCAGTGAAGCAGAGTATTAGTGTGATTATTATTGCATTCATCCTGGTGGAAATGAGCAGGAATGGTAGGACTGGTACGAATGAGCCAACGAAGCTGCTGAATCCATGGGTGAACATGCTCATGTAAATACGTCTTTTGGCCTGCTGGTGAATGTGGGTGTCATCCAGTTTACCCTCTTCCAGCATCATCTGGTGCTCCAGGTCACGTATACTACGAACCTCTTCAGCCCTTTCACCAATGAAAGATCCATATGAATTGGACATGGCTAGAGCCACACCAGTGGAAAGACCAGTTAGGCCAATGGCGAAGTTGGAAAGTTCCACCCCACTTGCAGATGACACACCGCTGGCAGCCAGTGTCACTCCCATAACTGCCAGTATTCCGTCCATAGTACCCAGAGCCACGTAACGGCTCATTTTAAAATATTCTCTTATGAATTCGCGGATGTTCATAATGTCATTATCTCCGATCTGAAAAATTAGTTAATTTTAAATTTGTTAAATATCTCATTCATTAATTTTTTAATATATTAATCATTTATTCAATATATTTATTTAATTTTTGATGTTTGTTATTATTTGGATGTTCTTTATCGTTCTAGGTAAATTCATACTTTTTTTTAATTGATCATATGGGGCATAGGGGATCTTTATTTCTCTATTATCCCCTACCCAAATCCTTATGTGCCCGTGCCAGATGTCCAGCAGCCAGTGCACCCATAAGTGAGAGTTCCCCTGCCAGGACTGTTCCTGCTACGATTTCTGCAAATTTATTAACTTTACCTGATCCAGCCACGTCCATGATTTCCAGACAATCATGGGCAGTCTCTAAACGAGTTCCTCCACCAATTGTGGCCAGGGGAAGATCAGGGAGGGTCACTGAAAAGTACAGATCACCATTTTTAACCTCAGCAGTGGTTATTCCCAGGCTTCCTTCCACTACGTGGGCTGCATCCTGTCCAGTGGCCAGGAATATGGCAGCGATCATGTTGGCGTACTGGGCATTGAAACCCATACTCCCTGCTATGGCGGAACCAATGAGGTTTTTAGCCATATTCACTTCCATAATAGATTCAGGGGTGGTTTTAAGTTTTTTTTCCACAATTTCTCTGGAAATGGTAATATCTGCAGTTACAGTTTTTCCCCGTCCTTCTATGAGGTTCATTGCTGATGGTTTTTTATCCACACATACATTACCACTCAGAGCCAGCACATGGGCTCCAGTTTCCCTGGTTAAAATATCCATGGCCTTGTCAGTGGCTATGGTGACCATGTTCATGCCCATACTGTCACCGGTGGTGAAGGTGAAACGTGGATAAACGTAGCGACCAACCACTATTATGGGATCAATTTTTAAAAGACGACCGTGACGGGTTGTACTCTCTGCAGCTTCTTTAAGTTCTATGAAATGTCTTTCAATCCATTTTTTAATTTCAATGGCTTCGGAAACGGAATCTGCCTGTATAACTGGCGCTCTGGTCATTTTATCGTCGATTATGCGTACTGTGGCTCCACCTGCTTCCCGAGTGACAGAACATCCCCTGTTGATGGATGCCACCAGTGCACCTTCAGAAGTAGCCAGAGGAACGTAGTAAGCTCCCTGAGCATATTTTCCATTGAGGTGCAGTGGTCCAGCCAGTCCCACCGGGATCTGCACAGTTCCTATGGGGTTTTCAATGTTCCTTTTCATGGCTTCAGACAGATCCAGGGAGTAATTAGAGATATGAGTTAAATTAGCGCCGGAGAAGTGTTCAGCAAACTCTCTCCTTATATCAACTGCCTCCTGGACGTTATTAGTGTAATTTTCAACTTGATGGAGTTTCAATTCTCCCTTAATCAGTTTTTCAATAATTTCTGCTTTGTTTTCCATAAAAACCCTCTTGTAATGTTTTCCGGTATGAATAAGTTGATAAAATTTCCTGTAATTTCCGGTGCCTGTAATTTCCTGTGAATATTTCCCTGTGAAATTGGATTTTTTTAAAAGTCTTAATGAATAGTAAGATTTCTTTTTTACAATTAGAAATTAAGCTCAATGTTATGAATATTTTTTTGGTAAAAAGTAATGAATAATCCCAGCTAAGGATAACCCTTTTGCAGGTAATCATTCTATTGGTTCAAATAATCCTTTTATCTGGAGTAATATTTCTCTTTGGATTGTATTTGGAATAATTATTCTACTGTGAATAAAACTTACCTTTTTTTAAATATTTTAAATTATCTCCTTCATCATATCTGCAATCTGGGATGGCTGTTCTGCTACTTCCACACCAGCAGCTTTAAGAGCTTTCATCTTACTTTCTGCGGTTCCACTGTCTCCTTCAATTATGGCCCCGGCATGTCCCATTCTCTTCCCAGCAGGTGCGGTTCTACCTGCAATGTAGGCCACCACTGGTTTGGTGATGTTTTTGGCAATGTATTCTGCTGCTTTTTCCTCGGCATTACCTCCAATCTCTCCAATCATGGCCATGGCCTTGGTTTCAGGGTCATCTTCAAATTTCTGCAGCACGTCTGCATAGTCCATCCCCACCACAGGGTCTCCTCCAATACCCAGGCAGGTGCTCTGGCCCAGGCCCGCTTGAGTGATCTGACTGGCCACTTCGTAGGTTAAAGTTCCACTACGGGACACAATTCCAATATCTCCTGGATTGAAAATATGGGTGGGCATAATTCCCAGTTTACCAACTCCGGGTGTTATAATACCTGGAGTGTTGGGTCCAACAATTTTACAGTTATTCTTACGGGCGTACTGGGCTATTTCCATGGAGTCATGCACTGGGATGTGTTCAGTGATAATCACTGCCAGTTCCAATTGGGATATAGCTTCAAAGGCAGCGTCCTTGGCGAATGGGGCGGGTATGAATATTATAGATGCGTTAACATCCATTTCTTCTTTAATTTCGGCAATGGAGTTGTAGACTGGAATTCCTTCAAATTCCTGCCCTCCTTTACCTGGTGATGTACCGGCCACAATATTGGTATTATACTCCAGCATGCTTTTAGTGTGAAAAGAGCCCTGTTTACCTGTAATGCCCTGTACAACGCATCTGGTATCTTCGTCAAGAAATATCACTGTATCACTCCTTTGAAATATTAAAAGATATTCTATTTTTTAAATTCATTTTACTTTATATCTTCAATTCCCTAATATTTTAATTCCTAATCATTTCAGTCCTTTAATTATCTCAATTCATTATTATTCAATCAATTTCCAATCATTATTATTCAATCAATGGATCCAATAAATTCGCTAAATTCTAATTAAACCCTCAAAATCCTCATTTTACTGGAAAGGGGCACTGCCAGATCCATAACATTCCCGTTCATATAGGCAGAGATGGACATGATCACACTCCCTGGGATAACATAGGAGGGAGCTCCTCTTTTTACCAAGTAAACATTTTTGTTCCCCAGTGCAGCTCCCATCATAGCTCCTGCTACTACTCCAACGCTTTCAATGTCTTCTATTGTTGCTACTACCACAGGGTCATCAGTTTCATCAGAAACATATCCCACACCAGGTATTTCCTGGCCGTGGTTTAGACTGCTTCCTCCAATATCAGTTACCTGATCCATGCCTCGGGCTGCTTTCATCACAGAATCCGCAACTTCATGCACGAATCCTTCACCACCGTAGGTGTCGAAGGCCACAATGATGGCATCTGGATATCTGTCCTGCCTTATTTTTGCCTCAGCATAGGATACTCCTTCTCCGGCTCCTTCTAATGTGTTTGATATTCCATTGATATCTCCCAGATCTTCGGCGTTCCTCTTAAGAATGTCCACGATACCCTGGTTAACTTCTTCCAGTCGATCATCTTCCACAAAAGCGCTGATGACCACATCATCACCAGTGATATTGGTAAGAGCAGCTTTGTAGGCGCCCTTGTTTATTAAGAGTGGAATGTCATTTTCTATGTTTTTAATGAGATTTTTACTGCAGGATACATCATTTCCTGAGATATCTGCACCGATAGCGGTAACCTTCAAATCATCACCTGATTGTTGTAGCGTTAATTATATGGATATGATACATGGATAAAAATCCATGAAATTAAATTTTAGTGAGCAATGATATGGGAAAACTTGTTCTTATACATTTCTTATGGGCTTTTTTATGTAACTGTTTAATTATTATTAAATATCCAAAAAATTTTATACAGTCTATGTTTTAAAATCCATTGATTTACAAATATTTTTTAGTAAGATGGACAAATAGTAACATGTTATTATGAATATTTTAATCTCTCAGTAGACCTGAATTTGTAGATTAACATCTCTTTACCATTATATATTCCGGATGTGAGTACCATGATTTTCAAACCTTTAATTTGTGTTCCAATACTCCAGAAAGACAGGAAAACTGTTTTAAAAGTTGCCAGTGAAGCTATAAATGCAGGGGCGGACCTGTTAGAGCTTCGGATCGATGCCCTTCTGAACACTGATCCTCAAAGCATCATCCATTTGATGGAAGAGATAAATTACCCCCTCATTGCCACTAACCGAATGAGGGAAGAAGGAGGGTACTTCATGGGGCCTGAAGATGAACGAACGGGAATATTAGTGGAAGTTGCCGATCACGCAGATTATGTGGATATAGAACTTCAAACTGATGTTAAATACCGTTCTAGAGTTATTCAGGCGTCTAAATCAACTATAATTTCCTACCATGATTTCCAGAAAACTCCCTACTTGAATGAACTCCTGGAGATTGTTAAACAGGAGAAAGAACTGGGAAACATGGCAAAGTTTGCAGTCATGCCTCAGAACATGCAGGACACTCTCAACGTGCTGGAAGTAATTAACAGAGAAGATAACACCATCGGAATAGCAATGGGGGAATTAGGGCGATACACCCGGGTGGTAACACCTCTTTTGGGATCTCCCATTACCTACGCATCGTTAGGTGCTGAATCTGCACCAGGACAGCTGGATGTTAAAGATACCCAAGAAATTATTGATAAACTAATGGGTGGTGGCGAGTAAGTGAAACTCAGAACTGGAGTTATCATTGGATTATTGGTACTGGTGGCAGTAGCAGGATCTGCATTTTTCCTGTTTGCTAATCATAACAGCACTGAAATTATAATTAACACCAATGGTACAGAGGTATCAATCCACCCAACGTATTCATGGTTATTTCCAGTCCCTAAAGCCATGACTAATGAGATGAAGACAAAGGCCCTGGTGGATGTGGAAGATGCGGATAGTAGTTTAGGTTCAATACAGACTGACATGCAGAATATTGCCAGTAAATATAATTACACTGTAACCGTGAAGGTCAAATCTCAGTTCGGGGAAAATCTGCTCCCAATGCCTGCCACTGTACGGGGAACCTCCATGGTACCCACCCTGCGGGATGGGCAGGATATTGTTGTTCTTAAAACCAGTGATTTCAAGGTGGGAGACATAGTGGTGGCTCATCATCCGGAATACAACCTTATAGTAAAAAGGGTATCCCAGATCAATGGAAGTCAGGTTTACCTTACCAGTGACAACCATAATGTGGAGGTCAGCAGCGAGACTCGAGTAGTAAATGGAGTATCTCAAGTAGTGACCATTCAAAAAACACCACTGAACACATGGCTTCCTAAAACCAATGTGATAGGAGTAGTCAAGGTTTATTAAGTAAACCAATTAGGGCAAATACCAGTTTATTGGGGTAAAGTTCCACTTATAGGGCAAACTACCCTTTTCAAGTAAACTGTTAATTTATTTTCTTTATAGGGATAATTTCCCTATATTTTTCTATTTTTAAAAATAGGTGTAATTTCATAACCAGTTATCTAATAAAATAAGGTATCTGAAATAGATTGAATTGAGTTATTTAAATTCATTGATTTAGAATTAAGGTTTAGAATTAAGTGATTGAATTTAACTGTTTATTCAAACTGCAATTAAATCTATTGAATAAAATTAAAAAATAAATAAAAAAAGGGGGTGATTTAGGTATCACTTAGCTCAGCTAAACGTTTGATCCTTTTTACCATGTTGGGGTGGGTGGATAGTAATTCCATGACTTTACTACCGGTACCTATGCTGGTTTTCATACTACGCAGTTCTGCCAGCTCTTGTTCGCTGATGACTCCATCCATGTCAGTGTCCAACTGCCTGAGGTCATTTATTTCATTCCCCGCATCGGATATATCGTTGACAAAGAAGGCTTTGACCCCTTCTACTTCTTTAACCGCTCGTTTGTCCAGATTAGCTGATCCATAGACCAGTTTGTAAAGAGCACTGGCTAACTTGTGGGGTTTACCACCTATCTCCACACTTCCTTCATCGGCATAGTATTCTCTGACTCTGCTCACGAAGAGGACCAGTAACTGGCCCAGGAGGTATCCTACCAGGGCAGCGATTCCAATTACCCCTGCATCGCTATCCCTATCAAACATCATGCTTATGAATATCCAGTAGCAGATGAGGGGTACCACACTGATGAGGGTCATTACCGCCATGTCATTGTGGCGAATGTGGCTGATCTCGTGTCCCAGGACTGCTTTCAATTCTTCTTCGTCCAGAAGGTTCAGAATACCCCTGGTGACACAGACTCTTCCATCGCCCTTGGTTCTACCGAAGGCAAAGGCATTGGGGATGCTGGTTTCTGCAATTCCAACTTTAGGTTTGGGAATACCGGCATTCATGGCCAATTCTTCTATCATGGCGTGTAGATTGGGTGCTTCCTGTGGTGACACGTAATGCACATGCATTACCGCCTCCACCATCTTGGGCCCTAACATGTACTGGGCGAACACAACTACAATTGCCAGTACGGCAAATATTATAGGGGTTCCAAAGCCCAGGTATGTGCAAATTACGGTTATTATAGCGTAAAGTATACCGAATAATAGTGCAGTAGCTAACCATATTCGTAATGTTAGCAAAAATCTTCTCAATTTATACACCTGCCTTAAATCTTCATTATGTTTTTTTATTCAGCGATTAATAGTAGTGAATCAAGTATATAAATGTAATCAATTTTTTAGGGTATTTCAATATTCCGTAAGAATAATCCCCGTTCCTGAAATTGTCCCTATCGTTGATATAAAGAATGTTTAAAAAGGAATGAAGTTAAAAAAAAGTTTATTTTAATTACGGGTTCATCATTTGTCCGGTAGTTCATCATTTAATCAATGTGTTCTTTTCCACGGTAATGATAAATGATGTAGGCGATGAATACCACTATTCCAATTCCAACTAAAATATCAAGGTAACGGAAATAGCTTTCTATAGTAGTCCAATTTGGACCCATGAGCACGCCTATGTAAGTTAGAACAAAACACCATGGCAGGGATCCAACAACAGTATATAAAATGAATTTTTTCAGGTTCATATGGGTGATTCCAGCTGGTAGGGATATGAACGTTCTTAAACCAGGAAGCATTCTGCTTATGAGCACTGCTTCGTGCCCATATTTTTCAAACCATTCATCGGCTAAATTCAGTTTACTATGGGTGATAAGGATGTATTTACCATACTTTTCAAGGAGAGGTCTTCCACCCCACCATCCCACGTAATATGCAATTAAAGACCCAACCAGGTTTCCGAGAGTTCCTACAAGGACCACACCCCAAAAGGCCATTTTGCCTTCATAAACTACGTATCCTGCGAAGGTCATTATAATTTCACTGGGTAATGGAATGCAGGCACTTTCTATGGTCATACCTAAGAAGATACCCCAGTAACCCAGGATTTCGATGAGATAAATAGCTGTACTACTTACAAATTCTACCAAACTCAACATGGAAAATAAACCTCTGTTTTTATAACATTTAATTAATTAAATATCACTAATGGGATGAAATTAATTGAAATAACATATGAATGTAACTTGAGGAAATAATCAATCTTAAGATTAACAATTAACTATTCCCTGATTTAAATATTTTGTATTGTAGGAGAATTTTTATGCGAAAAATCGAGATATATCGAGATACCCTTTTAATATTCTTGCGGGGCTTGTTAATGGGCACTGCCGATGTGATCCCTGGAGTTTCCGGGGGAACCATGGCTCTGATTACGGGTATTTATCAGAGACTGGTGCATGCTATCAGCCAGATAAATGCCAACTTCCTTTTAGCAGCATTCAAAGGTGATTTTGCAAAATCCAAGGAAGAACTCTTAAAATGGGATTTCAACTTATTTATACCTTTACTGGCTGGAATGGGGCTGGCAGTTTTAACCATGTCCAAGGTCATGACAGTCATGCTCACAGTGTACACGGCCCCTACCTTTGCTTTCTTCTTTGGTCTCATATTAGCATCGGCTGGGTTTGTTTACAAGCATGTTGACGAACTCAATTTTAAGAATATTGCCTTTTTAGTAATTGGATTGGTTTTTGCTATAATATTTGTGGGATTAAACCCTATACAAACCAACCATACTCTACCCATTATTTTCCTGTCAGGGATGGTGGCTATATGTGCAATGATTCTTCCAGGTATCTCTGGAGCGTTCCTATTGCTTCTTTTAAACCAGTATGAATACATGTTGGCTGCCTTAAATCAACTTAAATTTGTGGATATCATCACATTTTGTTTGGGAGCCTTGATTGGTATTTTATCTTTCTCACGCCTCCTCAATTACCTTTTAGAACATCACAAATCTGTGACCATGGCTTTCCTGGTGGGGTTGATGATAGGAACTCTAAGGTTACCTTATGATAGAATTGTAACCTCTATGGACTCTGTTATCCCGGTGATAATAGCAGCCGTTATTGGATTTGTTTTGGTGATAGTATTGGAAAAACAGTTCGAAAAATACCATCTGCACTGGGAGGCTTAAATCCCCTCTCCAGAACATTTTTTTTTTAATTGATCTTTACTTTTAAATATGGGAATTTAAATATGGAATTTTTGATTATTTTAACTAATTTGTATTTGAAAATAGTCAATGGCTTTAATCTTCCGTGTTCTTTATTCAAACTTCTTAAAACCAGTGGGATTAAAACCCTGACTAATGAGTAACTGTTGGTCCTCGCTCTGGAGGGTTTTCTCGTCAGTTGGTGGTATAGGGCTTCCCTTTTTAGCCAGAATGATTCCTGCCTTCTTGTTGGCCGCTAAAAACTTACCCGCATTTCCATTAATAATTATAGTGCCTTTAAGCATATCAATAGCAGTAAAATCATCAGTGTCCCCATCAATTATAATCATGCCTCCGTTTAATAGGGCTCCGGTATTTTTCCCGGCATTACCGTTTATTCTGGTGGTGCCTTTGCGCATGAGTATCCCGGTGGAGAGATCAACATTTCCCTGTTTAATTATATCCACATCTACATTCAAACGGGCACCTACAGTGTCCTTCACTGTACCATCATCAATTATAAATCGTTTTCCTGCAAACTGACAACCCACCAACCGGTCACCATCGAGTCCATTGGTAACGATATCAGTTATGCTTCTAAACTGCCGGTAACCTTTGTGGTTAGATTTAACTTCAACCAGGTTTCCCATGGGTTCTTTCACTTTCCCTTTGACATAGATGTTACTTCGGGTCATGCTGATACCCATACGGGTGTCAACATCCCCTTCTACGTAGATATCCCCTACAGGAATATCTTTGCCTGTTCCTCCGAAGTACTGGAGGTCCACACCCATACTACTGGCAAGACGGTGCCCGGCATTACCATTGATCCGTATGTTTCCCTGATTTTTAAGGTGTTCCACCGCTTCACCAAAGGTTAAATCGTTTCCAGGGATCTTCCAGCTGGGATCCAGTTTTTCCCCCTTGTGCTGCCAGTGGAAGTTGAAGGTAAAGTCACACAGGCAGTCCACTGGTTCACTTACTTCTATTTCTAGAAATTCCCTTTCCCCTTCTTTATCTGAATTACGACCGAAGATTTTAAACATAACAAGCCCCTCATCTTGTTCATCCTAACTCTTCTTGCTATAAGTTTATTTGATCCCCTTAATAAAAAAAATACATTACTCAAAAAAAAATTATTCCTAATAATATTTAGTTGCACTGTCTGAAAATCCAATGAATGTCCTGAAAATCCAGACACTCTCTGAAATGTTACCCTCACATAACTATGGGTTTAGTTTAAGGTGGAAAAATCATGATATTAAAGCAAGATGTGGCAAGTTTCCTCCAGAAAAATGGTGTAGAAACCCGATTTGTAAGTATAGTTGACAAGAAGGTTTATATCAATAATCTGAAATTATCCCGGTTTTCACGTAAAAAAGAGGAATTATTCCTGGATAATTTTCCTACCTTTGAAGTTAAACGTTCCAAGGTGTTCCAGAGAATCTGTACACGTGCTTCACGTGTATTAAAAAATGCATTGAGTCCCCGGGATAAAGTACTTCTGCCAAACCTGGGCAATTGTGTTAATTTAACACTTTACGCGGTTTTAGAGTCGTATACTCGTAAATATGGTGTTGAACTGGTCATCTCAGATGAAGTGGATGAATGGGGTGGACTGGATAATCCAGAAAAACAAGGTATAGCGATGGCCCTTCCCCTTACCCTTGATGGAGAAGTTGAACACATATTGGAAAACATGCTTAACGGTGAAAATTTAGATATTTTAAGTGCTCAATCTAAGAAAAATGGTATAAAGATGATTTATCCCCTTAGTACTGTTCCATCATCGTGGATAGAATCTTGGGTAGATATTGAAGGTTTAAATTGTGACTTTGTACATAATGCTGGGCTTCCCAGGGACATGTTGGAGTTTTTAGAGGGATTTATTCCCGATGTGCGGGAGAAAATGATGAGTTCTGCATTTTATCTTTCTGGTGATAAATGATCATTTAGTTTAATTGTAGTAATACTTTAATAGGATAAACTTAATATTTAAGTTAAATGTTTAATGTTACCATTGATAATGTTGTATCCTGTTTATCAACCATTTCAAACCACATGATTAGCAATACTAATCATGCTATTTTAAGGATTTATCAGCGGGAATTAACCGAGCAATCTATCAAAAACTGTTTAATTAATGAAGAAATACTGGGAATTTTAAAACAAAGCTTTAATAAATTTCAAATATTTTACAAACATCCTTATAAAGACTTAAAATATGATTTAGTAATTATCATAGTCTTTAACTATTATCCCAAATGTGATATACGAGTAGTGACAATTTATGAACAGAGTGTTAAACGTAGGGTGCGTGAAGATGATTAAAGAACTCAAAATGAAACAGGATTATGATGCTTCAAATGATTCTTTATTTATTTATGCAGCTGAAAATCACAACTATAAAGAATCACTGGAAGTTACCTCCAATATTATCCTTGATTTTGATGAAGATTACATTCCGAGGGCTATAGAAATTTTAGGCGCTTCGAAAATATTAAGCATCGATAAAAATTCGCTTAAATGCCTTTCTAATGTGGATGTTCTAGTGGATGTAAGTGATGAACTGGTTCACATAAAAGCTTCTTTCACAGTTTCAGATAAAAAAACCATTGGAAAACCATTAGATGTTAAGACTATCAATGATCTGAGTTTTCCCCAACTCCAGGCACATTTTGAACTGGGAAAAGTTTAAAATTTAGAAATCGGTATTATTATATTGGATAACATTAAATGACTTATTTCTCACGGCAATTAATAAAGAATAGATCTATTGTGAAGTTTTGGTGTTCTAATTCAATAGGGAGATTTTAATAATAGCTGTTTTATCAGGATCCAATGAAAGTTTGTAGGCATAGTACTCTTTTCAATACGCTATTTTTATTATTTATCATTGTTACTAACTTTAACATTAGATGGGTATTTTTATCAAAAATCTCAGAGGTTCGGTTTTTTTACTTCATTAATTTAATACTATTTAACGAAGCGTACTTTTCACCTGATGAATTAAGTATTGATCTTCGGGTTTTTTTAAAGAAAAATGGATTTTAAACTGAAATTGGAGTTTGAAATATAAAATTCTAATTGAATGTCTTATCCATTCATTTCAAGATATTGATTATAAGTTCAATTAGAGAAATGAACTTAAATAATATAAATCCAAATTGTAGATATGTATTATAGTTATATGCAATTTTGTTACATAATGTTTTTAATAAAACAAAGAAATAAGGATGGAATGGGTTTTATGGAAAAATTGAGGTTGTTGTGGTTGGGTGGTGCTGGTTTTTTTGCAATATTTGCTTTAGTTTCAGGTTATTTACATCCCTTTGAACCTTATGGTACGGATAATGGTAACTACTATATTAGTGACTATTTGTCATTTTCCCATAATCCTCTCCATGATTTTGTACATATTAACAGGTTGGATCCTTCTTATAACAGCACTTATAATTATTCTTACATAGTATCTGCTAGATTTGACAATGGAGACCAGGTTATAATTGAAAAACCCGTTGATAGTAATTCATCTTCTTATGAAGCAGCTCTCAAACTGGAACCTAAAAATATTGGAAATCATAGTGCGGATTACACTATTGAAACGATTCAAATATCAAACATCACAGGCTATAAAATTGATTCCGTGAATTATTACAGTGGCTTCAAGAAAGGAGAGTTCGTATCGGAGTCAATTGACATAGTATTTGTTAAAAATGGAAAATTATATCAAATATCTTTCCTTTCATCTGAAAAAGATCACCTAAAACATAACAAAGAAAACATGAATAAGATTGTAAACAGTTTTACAGTCTATTGAGAAACCCTATTTAAAATTATTAATGGAAATAAGAAAAAATAGGGAAAGTTTTATTGAAAACTAAATAAAGAGGTCTGTGTTCCCTTTTCTTTAGACTCAGAATTTTCAGAATCATTTTTATCCTTTGATTTAACACTCTTACTTTTCTTAGATTTAGTATTGGTCTTTGGTTCTTTGGAACTAATTGGGGTTTCAGAGTCCTTTGCTTTTGAAGCCTTCTTGGAAGATGAATCTGTGTTTGTCACTGTGTTATCATCTGTAACTGCAGTTTCTGAAGTCTTCTTGGAAGAATTGCTTTTAGTGGATTTAGCTGACTTTTTGGCAGTGCTTTTAGTTTTAACTGTGCTTTTTGCCTTAGTAGTCTTTTCTGGCTTCTTCTTTTTAATCTTCCGGCTACGGAACTGTTTAACCTCAGCATCATCCAGGTCAAAGTAGTCTGCCAGGTCCCTGGCCAGGTCATCTTTCTCAAACATTATCTCATAGTAGGGGAAATATTCAATGGCCACTTTACGGGATGTGTGCAGTTTGGCTCCGATCTTGGTGGCCACCCTGTCTCTGAGGTCCCTCTTTGCCCGGTTCTTGGACAGTTTACTGTAGAAAGTTGAACTGGTATACCTACTGAATTTCTTGTAGGTTTCATCCTTGGCCAGGGCCACACCCACTCCCATGAGATCGTAGGTGTACTTCCAGTAACCGTAGTGCCGGGTGTGGAAGGCTCTTCCAAGGTACACGTCAGCTTCTGCCACTGCATTATATGCCTTTTCAATTTCCTCTGCCTTTTCATACTCCCGGGGAATGTTTTCGGTTATCTGTTCCAGGATAAAAGCAGGATCTGCCTCCAGGCGCAGGGAATCCTTAATCCTTTTTGGGTTTTTGCTTTTCAGTACAGTGCGTACTGAGTCAAAGATATTGTTAATATCATCTTTTTCAGATATGATTTTCAGGTCATCAGAGGTTATTGAGTCCTTGCCCTGGGCAATCACCTGCAGGTCGTTAATTGCCGACCTTAAATCACCACGGGATCTTTTGGCCAGTGTCCTGAGAACGTGCTCCTCAAAATCAACCTCTTCTTTTACACAGATCCTTTTTAAAAGAGCTACAATAGAGTTAGTGTGCACTTTTCGGATTTTTATAAGCTGACATTTCGATTTAAGGCTCTGTATACGTTTACTGTAAAGATCATTGGCCATCATGATCATGGGATGATGACCCTCCTTGATGATCTTGTTTATGGCTCTTATCCCACCACGGTCCTCATTTCCATGGAGTCCGTCCACTTCATCCAATATTATGAGTTTACGCCCTCCCTGGCCAAAGAAGGAGACAGAAGCTGATGCTTCTCCTATGGTGTTCATTATTATGTCGTAAGATCGTTTGTCACTGGCATTGAGTTCTATATGGTCTGAGAACTCGCGAGCCACCAGATGAGCTAGGGTGGTTTTCCCGGTGCCTGGTGGTCCTACCAGTAAGAGGCACTTCTGAGGTTCACCATGGTCCCAGCTTTCCAACCAGTATTCAATCTCTTCAATGGCCTTTTTATTCCCCAGAACATCCTTCATGGTCTGAGGACTGTACTTCTCAGTCCACAACATCCTAATCTGCCTTTTCCTTTGGTAAAAATTTGGTCAAAAGAGCTTCTAATTGTATTCTGGGATTGGCACCTTCCCTTATTCTGAAATCATATTCTCCAATGTGCTCCACCAGATTTATGTAATCTTCACTGGAGATAAGGTCATCCATGGCCATTCTGGATACTTCCTGATAAACCTGGGTGACCATGTCCTCGCCACTGGTACCCTGAACCACCATAACCTCTCTTAGAAGGTCACGGGCGCCCATGAAATCCCCATCCAGTGCCAGATTAACAATTCTGCGGACATCCTTAGGTTTAGCCTTCGAAACCACTTCGTGAACAATGTCCTCTGTTATTTCTTCACCCATTGATGCAGTGGATTGCAGGATGTTAACTGCACGGCGCATATCCCCTTCAGCAAAATAAACAATGCTTTCCAGAGTTCCCGGTGCATAATTAACGTTTTCTGCCTTGGCAATTATTTCAAGTCTCTGGATAACCTGGTGGCCCTTGATGGGTGCGAATCTGAATATAGCACACCGTGATTGGATTGGATCGATGATCTTGGATGAGTAGTTACAGGAGAGGATGAATGAAGATGTTTTGGTGTACATTTCCATCTCCCGGCGCAGGGCGTGCTGGGCATCCTTGGTCATGTTATCCACTTCATCCAGGAATATGATTCTGAATGGTGATCCAACTGCTTTCAAGCGGCAGAAACTTTTAATATCCTTACGTACAGTCTCGATACCCCTGGCGTCAGAGGCATTTAACTCCAGGAAGTTCTGCTTCCAGTATTCACCCAGCATGGCCTTGGCCAGTGCAATGGCAGTGGTGGTTTTTCCCACTCCTGCCGGGCCGGTGAACATGAGGTTAGGCATGTTCGCCTCGTTTATGTACTGTTTAAGTCTGTGTATAATGTGATCTTGACCCACAACCTCTTCCAGGGTCTGTGGTCGATACTTCTCCACCCATGGTCCGTTCATGATTATCACCGTTTTATTTCTAATATTCTTGTGAATGTAATATGATTATTGGTATGTAACTGGTATTTTAAAAAGTTTTAAAATTTAAACATAATCCCGGTTTTTATAAATTACAGGCTGATTTTTACTTTATTTTTTAAAAAAACCAACATAGATGTGGTAAAAAAATGTTGTAATTGGTATTGGTGAGTTAAAAAAGATAATTAGAATTTAAAATGTTAAGAACATATTTTGTAATGTGTTTTATCTGAATAATGCGTTTTATCCGAAATTTTACTATTTATGTGAATAGTTGGGCAATTTCGGGGTGCATGCTTTTTTTGATGTTAAGTTTATCCATGGCCTCGCCGTAGGATTTTTTAATCTCCAGGAACTCTGGTCTTACCATTGCTCTGAATGCCTCGTAACCCATTACCCTTCCATAATTTTCAGTTATAACTTCAATCATACGATTGAAATCCTGGATAAATATTTCTTCACGTTCAGGTAAGGGGATTTCCGCAGCATTTTCTTTTATCTGGGCAAAGTCAATGGTGGCGTTACTTTTGAGATCAACATTTTCCAGAAGTCTCTTGCATTTTTCAAAGGGCAGGAATTTTTTGGTTAGTCCCCTGGCTGGAGCAACTCCCATGATCTTGGCAGCGCCCATGGCCATGGCCAGGAATATGGATTCATAAATGTTTAATATGAGATCAGAACGTTTTTCTGGGTCATCAGGGATTTCAACACGTTCTGGCAATGAAGGGAATGAAATGGGTGGTCTGACTGTGGGTATGCTGGGGTTTACCTCTTCTATTTCGCCTTCAGAACTTTTTGGTTCAGTTTTTACTTTTAAGTCTTCTTCTTCTTCTTCTTCTTCTTCTTCTAAGCTTTCTACTTTTACTGGTTCTGTAATTTTCCCGGTTTCAACTTCACTCTCTATTTCTTTTTCAATTTCTGTTTTCACGTCGGTTACAGTTCCAGTATCAATTTTGGCCTTTGTATCAGTTTCAATGTCTGCATCAATTTTTATTGGGGTTTCTTCAATAACAGCAGGTTCAGTTACATCTGCAAGGGATTCTGCAGATTCTGCAGTGGATTTTGCAGTTAGTTCTTCAGTTGTTTCTAAAACAGGTTCTTCAACAGGTTCTTCTGCAGATGCTGGTTCTTCACTTAACTCCACTTCGGGAGTGTTTTCTATTATTTCGATTGATTCATCTGTAACAGCAGCTTCTATTGGAGGTTTTTCTGTTATATCAATTTCAGATGGTGATTCTTCTGTTTCAACTGGTTTGACTGATGCGTCCTCGACTGCTACTCCTTCAGTTGGTACTTCTTCAGTTAGCACTTCTTCTGGTTCTGGTGCTTCTTCGGGAATTGGAATTTCTTCTGGAACTTCTAATTCAAGGTCATGGGTTACTTCCTGGATTTTTTGGGATGCTCTTTTTGCATTTACCAGCACCATGCCCACATTGGCAGAATCCTGCATCAGGATAATTAAATGCACGTTTTCCAAACCTAAAAAAAGTGTTTTACCTCTAAGAGACTCAACTAATACCCTTTCCATCTCGCCCTGACCCGATGAATTTAACAGCCTGAGGGAGGAGTTGGAAATAACCTGCGACATAGGGCCGAAAAGGTTTATATCCACATCAACCCGTAAATTGTGGTGTAATATCCGTCCATCACTGGCCACAATTAGGATACCCTCTACATCGCTGGTTTTATCCAGGTCAACGGTGGCCTTTTCCAGTTGCATCTTCAAACGGGTTTCAGTCATTGGATCACTAGAGTTTAGTAAAGAAAACTTAATACTATCAAATATTCTACTTTAACTTTTTATTATGCTTATCGCTTTTTTAAACTAGAACACATAACTTCCACTTTTAGTTATTAAGATAATAATCAAGTTAAATAAAAGATTGATAAGGACAATAACCATAAATTTTGGATTTAAGAAATTCAATTTAAAATTAAAATTTCACTTTAAAAAATAAAGGATGTTGAGGTTTTAAAAAGAACCTCAGAGTAAATGTTTTTTCAGGAGTTGGCCTTCGCTGTCGTAGATGTCCACGGCCAGTGGTGAACTTCCATCAATGGCATGGGTTGCACAGGAAAGACAGGGGTCGTATGCCCTTATAATCATTTCCAGCCTGTTTTTAAGCCCTTCAGAAACCTCTTCACCATGTATCATCTGTTTAGCAGTTTCTCTAACTCCTATGTCCATGGATAGGTTGTTCTGGCCGGTGGAAACAATTAAGTTGGCCCGGTTAATGAATCCTCCTGCATCGGTTTCATAGTCATGGATGAGGATTCCTCTGGTGGCCTCAATCATTCCTACTCCTCTTTTGGTTTCACCGGATTCTTTAGCTTCTTCTTTGGTCATTAATGGTTCTGAGAGGTTCTGGCGAATGTCAGTACCGGTTATGCTGTCATCTTCTAAAAGTTGCACTGCCTTTTCAGCGGCATACATCAGCTCGATTAAACGGGCATAGTGGTACAGAAGTGCGTTTTGAGCAATTCCATACTGGTCCTTGTATTCACCATACAGGGCTGAAGCTTTTTCAGTGGGCACATTATCCACCACATTCAGCCTGGCCAGTGGCCCGACACGATAATTACCTTCAGGGAATCCTATCTGTTTAAGGTAGGGGAATTTCAGGTAGGACCATGGTTGAACTTTTTCTTCAACATAATCCAAGTAATCAGCAGCTGCAAATTCATAAACCTGATTTCCAGATTTATCAATGATCTTGGCTGGTCCGTCATAGAACTCAATGGAACCACCATTGGTCAAAGCTCCAAAATGACTTTCAACAGGACCTAATGCTTCAATAGCTTCACTGTACTGGGCAAACAATGGTTTGGCCACTTCAACACCTTGTTCTATTAAGCCTATTGCATCTTTAGCTTTGGATAATAGTTGGGCCTGTTGTTCGGAGGTTATACCTCTGGATTGGCCTCCGGGTATGGCAGTTACCGGGCTTATGGGTTTTCCACCCACAACTCCTGTAATTTCCTGCCCTATCTTCCGGGTTTTTATGGCCATCATTGCCAGATCAGGATTACTTTTCAAGATCCCCACCACATTTCTCATTGCAGGGTCTGAATCAGGTCCCATAACCAGGTCTGGGGCCCCAAGGAAATAAAAATGGAGTGAATGGGAGTGTATGTACTGTCCCAGGAGCATGAGTTCCCTTAGCTTTTTAGCGGTTTCGGGTACTTCCAGTCCAAAAACCATATCTGTAGCTTTGGCTGATGCCAGATGGTGTGCAGTCTGGCAGATACCGCATATACGTGGTGTGATTCGGGGTGCTTCTTCTACAGCAGCACCTTCCAGGAATTTTTCAAATCCCCTGATTTCCATAACGTGGAAGTGGGCATCGGCCACGTTCCCGGCATCATCCACCTGAACTGTGATCTTGGCGTGACCCTCTATCCTACTTACAGGGCTAATTTCGATATTTTTCATAATATCACCATTTTATCTTGACTTCACTTTTTAACCAGTTGGGGGATGAGTGAAACCTGTTTATCCTCCATGGTCTTACTTCCAATTACGAATCCGTAGATAACGTGTCCGATGTCATAGATCTGTTTTTCCACATCTTTTTCTGGCATCTTGGAAAGGTGAGCTATCCTTTTGATAACTCCGTTGTAAATGTCGTGGCTTGGTTCCCTCAGAACATCCAGTCCAGGACCTCCACAGCCGTGACAGGGCACTCCTGCATCTGTACAGAGAGCACCGCAACGTCCTAGAGTTACTGAACCCAGACAAACATATCCTTGGCTGAGGAAGCATTGTTCTGCATTGGGGGTGCCTTCAATTCTGCGGTGTATTTTATCAAATTCTACGTGTTCCATTTCACGCTGGCAGTCAGCGCAGACGCTCTTTTTAGGAACATCTGGGGCCTCGTCGTTGACAAGAGGTATTAGGATGTCGTGAGTGAGTTGTTCTTTGGGAGGACAACCTGGTATGAATCCATCGATAACAGTGAAGTCGGCGGCGGGGTGCACGATACTTAATAGCTCAGGAACTACTTCATTGGGAAGAGGGGCAGATACGGTACTGGCATTGTCTGAGTAAGTACGAGATGTAACCTCTTCAGATGTGTAAAGGTCAGCCATACCAGTTATTCCACCGTAACAGGCGCAAGTTCCGTAGGCAATTAAAATTTTAGATTTTTCGCGGAGTTCCTCAAGTCTTTCCTTGTTTTCTGCGTTTCGAACAGATCCAGAAACAATGGCGATGTCAATATCATCAGGTACTTCTTTGACATCCATTAGTATTGGTGCGTATACGATATCTGCTTGGCCCAGTAATTTGACCAAGTCTTCGTGAAGGTCCAGTATGGATATTTCGCAGCCTGCACAGCTTGCCAGGGCTTCAAGTGCTATTTTTACCATTATTTACCACCCCATTTGATGGTGAGGGTTTTTAGGCAGGCATTCGGTCCTACATGGTCTATGTCAACTTTTGCTTTGAGGTCCATAACTTCTTCCACTGCTCCAACCATATATCCATATAATAGGTAACATAATGGTCCTTTTTGGGGTAAGCCTGTTCTTCGGAGTGTTTGCCTGACAACACAATCCATGAAGAGAAGTTTTACTTCAACTTCGTTTTCTCTTTCAATGACGTAACTTTCCTGTCCTTCGGGTTTCCACTTTACATAGTAGAATTCATGTCCCAAGACTTCACCCATTTCAAAAAGGGCTTTTTGCAGGTCGTTGGTTTTTTCCATCATTTTCGCAGCATCGTGCCCCATGCGTTTACCGGCCTGGTAAACGATAGCATTGGCACCTCGTCCTGAAACCTGTTCCAGTGCACTGGACATGGATCCCATGAATTTCATAAGCACGTGCAGTGCATCTTCATAGTCATCTATGTCTCCACCAGTCTCTTTGGGAATTAATTCGGGTTTAAATGTACCGATATTATCAGTTATCTCGTTCATATCCATTTTAATCCCCTCAAATAATTCTTTCCAGCACGTGGTTAACTCTACGGTCAATGTACAGTCGTTTGGCCACGTGGATTTCTTTGTGAGTCATGGCCTGTGCAGGGCAGATTTCATGGCAGGAGAGGCATGCCATACAGTCGTCGACATTAACCACTTCTGTTTTCCATTTTTCTTCATTCATTTTGTACACGTCATTGGGGCAGTCATCCACACAGGATCCACATCCAACACATGCATCTTCGTCTATTAGGATTTCAACCATTTTAACTCCTCTTTCCTATTTTTAGACCATCATGTTTGTTTTGCCTTCCAAAAATCTCCTTTTTAGATGAATGTTATTTATTTATAATGCCATTCTCATTAATAAGTGTTATAACTACACATCATAATGGTCGTAAATATTCTCAAATAATATTAATATTAATCACTAATAAGTATTGTGTAATCCTATGTTCTGGTGTTTATTTTATTTGCAGTAACAACCGAATCCTTTATTTCTTATTTGTTTTGTTTTAACAAGTTTTATTAAAATAAAACGTAATTATAATGATTTTATATCCTTTGATGTTCTATTGATGGAGGATACTGGTTAATAAAATTCTTTGCTTGTGATATGAATTAATCAGTATATTTTAGTTATAAGTTACTACTGGATACCATTTTAAAGTGGGTAATCCATGCAGCTTCTTTTTTACCGGGGGGATAACAAGTAACAATTAATAAACGTGCCTGCCCTTCCTGTGAAAATCTAATAGGGTTGGTTTTGTAGTCCCAGCGTATATCATTTCCATTGGAAGTGACTTCGTAGACATATTTCTTGCGCTGGCTAAAATCCTTGATAATAGCCTGGTCTCCGGGTTCCAGGGAAGCTATGTTAGTGAATAATCCAGAATATTTAGTTCTATGGCCTAAAATACCACATTCTCCAGGTTTACCTGGCATAACACTTTCAGGATAATGATAAACAGAATTATATGCATTCACAGTGTCTGATCGAATGCTTGCGTTCACATTGAGTTTAGGAATGATTAACTGGGCATTAATATAAGATTTGGCAAGATCAGAGGGATCCAGTGCGTTCACTGGGTTACTCATTTTCTCCTGATAATCTTTAACACTTTTCTGGGCCTGGGTAACGTTTTGCATCTGCTGGTAACCAGCAATGGCTATGCCTGCTGCCAGCGTGACACACGCTAATATAATCAGGATGGCAATAATTTTATATTTAGACATTTCACTAAAACATCTTGGATATTTTCACGAGACATCCGCTTTCACGAGACATCTTCGAGCCTTTCACGAGGACATCTAACCTTTTCACGAGGAATTTTCAACCACCAGAAGATCCTTAACTTTCAGGGCTAACTGGCTTCGGTAGGTGGCTACCTTCCATGGATCACTGATCCAGACATTAATAGTAGCTTTAATACCTGTATCTGTCATTTCTTTTATAAGCACATTTGGTTTTGGTTCCAGGAGCGCCCATTTACACTCCGATGTTACTTTCATCAGGGAGTTAACAGTTTCTTCCAGTTCAAGTTCGTAGGGAATGTTAATATCTAATCCTACTCTACGGGTTTCCTGAGAGGTGGAATTGATGTAAACCCCACTGGAAAAAATTGAATTGGGGATGGTGATAATTTTATTGTCATCAGTTTTGATGGTGGTAATTCTGAAGCCCAGTTTAATCACTTTACCACTTTTACCAGACATTTCAATGATGTCTCCTACTTTAAAACTTTTATCTGCCAGTATGAAGAGACCTGCAATGAGGTTGGAGAGGGTGTCCCTTGCAGCGAAACCAACGGCTATACCTACAATACCAAAGCTGATGATCAGGGAGTTTATATTCACTCCAATTTCATTTAAAGCAAGGGTTAATGCAATGGCAATTATGGAATATTTGATGATCTCATTTATGACCTGAATCAGAGTGGTTTCTAAACTAAATCGAGCCCCAGTTCTCTTAATAATGTAACTGGTCCATTTAATAATGACAAATCCGGCTATAAAGATTATTGCAATTTTTATCAGATCAAGGTACACTGGATCAGTGGCCATGATGATCCACCTCTTTATGGTGATTCCTTTTTAAATTAGGGTGGTGTTCTGGATTAGAATGGTATTCTTCTGGATTAGAATGTTCTTTTGGTTGGGGGTGGTGTTTTGGATTGGAGTGGTGTTCCTTTGAATGAGGGTGATCTGCATTTATGGTGTGTGGATTGTTTGTTTCATTGTGTTCCATGGCGTTTCACCTCGATATTCAAAAAATCTTCCGCTACTATTACCTTACCAAATACGTGGCTTGCTTCTGTTCTTAATTTAGCACTATCCCGGTAGCGGGTGCTAATGTGGGTGAGAATTAATTCAGATACTTCCGCTTCTTTAGCAATCTTTGCTGCGTGCGTGGTGGTGGAATGTCCATTTTCAATGGCTTTTGATTCCTGAGATGATTCATAGGTTGATTCATGTATCAGCACGTCGGCACCCGATGCAAATTGAACCATTTCAGGGCAGGGTTTAGTATCCCCCGAATAAACCACTTTTATTCCCTTCCTTTTTGCACCGAGTACTTGATCTGGGTTTATCAGAGTTCCATCTACTTCCACAGGGGTCCCCTTTTGCAGTTTCCCAAAATCGGGCCCGGGTTTTAATCCCAGTTCGATAGCTTTTTCCCTGAGGAATTTGGGGGATCTTATTTCTTCAACTGAGTAAGCCAGGTTTGGGATAGAGTGGTGTGTAGGGCAACATTCAATCAGATATTCATCTGTCTGGAGAACAGTACCCTCGGTTACTTCATAAGCATGTATGGGGAATGATAATGCATAGTAACCAAGATTTTTAATATTTTCCACGGTTTTTATCATCCCTTCCGGCCCGTAGATATGTAAAGGTTCTTTTCGGCCTCTGAAAGCCATGGACTGGATCATGCCCGGCAGTCCCAGGAAGTGGTCACCATGGAGATGGGTAATGAATATGTGATCCACCTTCATGGGGCTCAATTTAATTCGAGACATCTGACGCTGAGTCCCTTCACCGCAATCAAAGAGCATTACCTCTCCAAATGCCTTTAAAGCAATTGCGGAATGATTCCGTTTAACGGTGGGGAGTGCAGATGAGGTTCCTAAAAATATTAATTCCATAATTGATTCACCTAATAACGCCCTAATTTACAAATTAAGCTTAAATTCATGCTGTTCTTGAAATATTATTTTCCTTATTTTCCTAATGATTCTTTATGCTTTTCCTAATGATTTTTCATGTAGTTATAACTCTATATACTTAATTAATTGATGTTTACTTGAATACCACTGGAAATAGTATCTTAACACTTCTCTTTCCAGTTTAGTGCTAGGATCATGGTGAGACATGATCTTTTCAAATGAACTAGTTGTTTCTCTGGTGAAAATTTATATTCTTCATCCAATATAAATGAGAACAAAGATTTTTTAGTATTTTAGATAGTATTCGTTAAGGAGTAATCCTTTTTTAAGCAGCATTGATTGAGAAATAATAGTTTATAGGTGTGATAATGAGGCAGGACCTGGCTAAGATGGTTTATGATGATATTGGCTTTGAGGATATAACCACCCGTGCATTGATACCTCCTGGATTAAAGGCTAAGGGCCATATCATATCCAAAGAAGAAGGTATATCTGCTGGAGTTGAACTGGCAGTAGCTATTTTCACCGAGTTTGAAGTGGAAACAGAAGTACTGGTGGCAGATGGTGAAAAGCTAAAGCAGGGTCAGATCATCATGGAGATATCCGGTGATCCACGTAGTATTCTCAGTGTGGAAAGAACAGTCTTAAATCTCATGATGCGCATGAGCGGCATTGCCACCCTTACCTCAAATATTATTAAAATGGTCCGTAATGTTAATCCTGATGTTATAGTGGCCGGGACCCGTAAAACAACCCCTGGACTCCAGTTTTTTGAGAAAAATGCCATAAGATCTGGTGGAGGAGATACACATCGCTACCGCCTGGATGACAGTGTATTAATAAAGGATAATCACCTGGCCATGGTAGGCGGGGTGGCCGAGGCAGTATCCCGCGCCAGAAAGTACGTCAGTTTCACTAAAAAAATTGAAATTGAGGTAGAAACCCTGGAAGAAGCCTTACAGGCTGCTAATGCTGGGGCAGATATTGTAATGCTGGACAACATGGATCCTGAAGATGTTACAATTGTCCTGGAAGCTTTGGATGGTGAAAATCTCCGGGATAATGTGATAATTGAAGTTTCAGGTGGTATCAATTCAGGTAACATAGTTCAGTTTGCAAAGACAGGGGTGGATGTGATCTCTACCGGATACATCACTCACTCTGCAAGATCATTGGACTTAAGCTTAGAATTGGACAAAATACATTGAGCCCTATATATTCTCAGGTGCTTTAAGAGGGAAGAATTGTAGGATATTATTGTAAATTTTTATTTTACCTTCAATTATTATCATGGTATCATGATAAGTTGCCATAAATTTTACACGTAACCTATCATTTAAACCATACTTTTATATAATGCAGTTTACATACCATTTAATGGTATATAAAGAATTTAAATCTAAATTAATTAGGAGATTTTTCATGTACGACGAAAGAGAAGACGAATTTAACGAAGAAACTATTCCCTCTAATGAAGAAATTATTCAGGAAGAAACAGAGGAAATTATTGACTCTGAAGAATCAGTTGAGTCAGATGAAATCACTGAGGAAGAATCAGTTGAGTCCGATGAAACTACTGAGGAAGACTCTGACAACGAAGTAGACGAAGAAGGAGAAAGTCTGCCTTTTGCCAAAGCAGAAGTCGTACGTTTGATGAAACAGAACCTTGACCGGGACAAGATGATCAGGGAACGAGTTAAAGTGGAAATGAACAAGTTCCTGGGAGAAGTACTGGAAAAGGTTTGTGAGCAGTTAAATGAATATCCTTACACCACCATTGAATATGAAATGCTCAAAGAATCCATTTATCCTTATCAGAATATTGAAAGGATCAATGAAGAGAAAAAGAGGATATTGATGCACTTACACGCCATAAAAGCAGACTGTGATGCACTCTCAATGGATGTTAAAAAGACACTTAAACTCAAAGATGTCCATGAAGAAGATGAAGATCCAGCTTTCATGGATTATTAAACTCTTTAGTTGTGAATCTTAATTTAAAGTAATTATTTAATTTAAATAAATTTATTTTTTTATTTTTTTAGTTTAATTCAGGTTAATTACATATTTAATGTGTATTATCTCAGGTTACGTTAAGTTGCTCATTTAAAACTTAATTTACTCATTAAATGCTCAATTTACTTTTATTAAAACTTAATTTAAATATTAATTAAATTATAATGATTTAACTGGTTTTAGGGGATTCATCATCTTCGTTTGTTTCCAGTTCGTCATTTTCAAAGGTGGCAAATCCAGTTTCCAGATTTTCAATCTCTTCTACAGTCAATTCACTCTTAACTGCCGTCTCATCCATGACGATACTGTGACCGAAGGGGTCTTCTAATACCAGGGTAACTTTTTTTTTACCATTTTTCACTCTTTGGATATCTTCCAGTATTTGCACTGCGTTCTTTTTGGTGTGGTCTTCTTCAGCCCATGACAATGCAGTTTTAACCGCTTTTTCAAAACGGTTCAGCACTCCTTCTACATTGGAAACGTATCCCTGAGATTGGGGTCCTGGCTCCACCTTAAGCCCTATTTCAGGTATAGTTATGGTGGTTGATTGTGATTTAACAACCCTGGCGTTTAAATTTTCCTTTCCAACAATTAAGGTGTACTTGACAGGTTCTTTCTGGTCAATACATATGGTATCGGCATGTTTGTAGCCGCATTCACCGCATAAAAGGGTTGATTCCATAATTTCCCCAAAGTAAGGGATTATTTCGGTTTTGGTGGTGACTTCCATACTTTGACGTGCATTGCATATGGGACAATCAGCAAACATTTTACTCAATTTCATGACTCCTAAGCTATTATTTTATTGTTTTTAAGCAGTATTTTAAATCAGTACTAACTATCTTATTTTAGTATTTAACTATCTTTAATATTAGTATCATTATTTAAAGATTTAATCTAATAAATGCCTTTTTTTATTTAAATTTCTTTTTAATCCTCATATAAAACTTAAAAATAGAATTTAAGTAATTAATGTAATTATTTGTGAAAATGTAATTTTGATAGAACTGTAATTGTAGGGTGTGTATAAATATGTTATTTTAGTGAGGGTATTTTTCCATGATTAAGTGCCACTCGTATAATTACAGTACCTACTTCATATATAAATGTAATTTTTAAGGTAATTTTTGAAGTAATAACCCTATTGAAATAATCATTTAGTAGAATCATTTAGTAGAATACTTTGGTAGATTTATTCATTCTATTATTTCTGTTCATTTATTCATTCATCTATTCATTCTTTTTTATTCTTCCTTGTCAAATTCATAGAGTAGTCCCTTTTCACCCAGTTCTTTAATCATGGCATCCAAACTTTCTTCATCTGGGGCGCAGATTTTATGCCGGTGCACATTCCCAGAAAGTTCATAGAGTCCTTCCAGATCTTTTTTACGCTTAGGGTTCTCCTGGAGAAGTTTAATGAATCGTTTTGCCTCGGAAGGGTCATATACATTAACCTTCCTCTTTAATGGTTCGCCAAAACCAGGGAGGAAGTAGGAAACATCCATTATGCGTCCTCCATATTTGTTTAGAATGATATCAGTCTCCAGTTCTAACTGGTCGACTGAATGGCGGAATATCATCTCCTTACAGATCTCCTTTATCAGAGTAAGCATCCTTTTTTTAGTTTCGTTAATGCCTAGATTGTTGATAACGGGGATGCGATGTTCCAGGGCCTGTTTAACCAGATAATTATTAATTATACGGTTTTCTTTGAAATACTCCAGGTGTTTACCACCCCGTTTTATCTTCATGGCCCTTTTAACGAATCTTTCCTTATGCACATCCTCATCGGCAGTTAGTACAAAAAAGTGGATGTTTGCGTCTTCCTTAAATTTTTCTATGTCTAAAAATCCAGGAACCAGATGCACTCCTTCAATTACCAGATCATCGTAGTCATCAACTGCTCTTTTAATAACCTTTTCAATTGCAGGTATGACAAAAGAAGCGTGTTCTTCAAAACCGGCACTTATTAAACTGGCAGTATTACCATCGTATCGTTGTTTGTCCTTCAGGGTTACATATGCATCGAATGAAGATTTGTGCAGAGCAGGTGCATAATCTGGACCAATGATCCCCCTCACTATCTCCCTTATGAAGTCAGTTTCAATCAGATGTTTAATGCCCAGCTCTTTAGCTAACTCAGAAGCGATGGTTGATTTTCCAATCCCCGAAGCACTTCCAATGAGTATAACGTAAGGTTTTCTCAAAGTGCAACCTCCGTATTATTAATTGTTATTAGTTGATTTTACTAAAAATCATTCGTTATGCGCTTTTTTGGAGTAAACAAACAAAATGATAACTGTGAACATGATAACCGGTATGATCTGGTTTTTAAATTCCAGATATAGTGGTTACGTTAGGAATTCAATCACTCGTTCAGCACTGCGACGCATTTCGATCCTGATGAGACCCAGGTTAATGGCTACGTCTGCAATCACTACCAGTATACCTTCACCCGCATCGATCATCAGGGTTTTACCTTTATCACCTTCGATCATAACCTGTTGAAGTGGGTCGTGTTTCATTTCCTCTGCGGAACGTTCTGCAGTACCAAAAACAGCAGAAGCCATTGCAGCTACAAGTTCAGAATCTATGTCGGTTGGAACTTCGCTTTCTATTATCAAACCGTCTTTTCCGACCACTAAAGATCCGCTTACCCCATTTATTCGTCCTAAATCTTTAAGTATTCTTTCTATCATTAATATGCCTCCACAATAGAATTTACATGCTACCTAAAGTATATATCTTGGTTTGACATTTATTAAATAAATAAGTAATGTAATATTTCACCTATTTCATCAAATTTAAAGAGGAGTGATCTTTTGTATTTTGTAACTTCTGTTGAGGACTTGCAAGAACTTAATCCCTACATAATCATCGGCTGCGGTGGTGGTGGGGAAAAATTCTCTAATTTCAGCGGAATAGAATCCGTTGGTTTCATAGATGACAATAAGAAAAAACAGGGTCAACAATTTTGTAATCATATTATTTCGTCCAGTTTAGAGGAAGTGGTGGGTAAAACCGATGCCCGTAGTGTAGCTATAATGTTACCAATAGGTGCGGAAGGATCTGCACTTAAATATGCGGTTCAGGCTATTGATTTAGGTTTGAATGTAATTTGTTCTTTTAGATCTCTTTCCCTAGATTGTAATCAATCGTTACTTGCTTTTGCTGAATCTAAAGGTGTTCAAATAAAAGAAATAAGTTCACGCCTTGATGTGATAAAATCAATATTTGGTACCGCACCAGAAACCTGTACCGAAATCCTCCCAAAACTTGATTATAAACCTGAGGTACCAGTGATTTTTGTGGGAGGTACATCTCAGGAATGTGGAAAAAGAACTACTACTCGTATTCTGGGAAAAACCGCAGCAGAATATGGATTAAATCCAGGAGTTATATCCACGGATGAAATGGGCCTGGAGCAACCAGCTGACCTGAATTTCCGTGCAGGTAGTTTATCGGTAATGGATGTTGCCTCTGCAGTAATGGGTAGCATAAAATATATTGAGGAAGAAAAGAGTCCGGACATTATATTTGTGGAAGGACAGTCCAGTCTCACTGAACGGGGAAACCCCCATCCCAGGGGTTTATCAGCAGCTATACTTGTAGGGGCACAACCTGATGCCACCATTGTCTGTCATCGGTTCAATCATCCTTACCGTCAACCTGTAGGAATTGCAGAAGAGATCAGGGCTATAGAAGCTGTGGAACCCACCAAAGTAGTGGGAATATCCCTTAATCTGAGGAATTTCACGGAAAATCAGTCCAAAGATATTTTATTTTCCCAGTGTCAGGAAAAATATGGTCTGCCTGCTGCCGATATTTATCAGGGTGGAGCGTCAATATTATTAGATGCGATAATTGAATATACAGGTATAGGGGACGTTGAAAAATGAAGGACATCATGGATTATTTAAAGAAAAATCTTGGATTGGAAGAAGAGGAAGGGAAAGAGGATCAGGAAACCATCATAGTCCCTGACCACTCGTTCTATGAGATAGTTTTAATGAAAGTCCATAACCTCGATGAATTTGACTATGCTCTGGCCCAGGTTTTAGAGGAAAAAAATCCAATTATAATGGACATCAGTATTTTGGAAAAAAATTCTTTAGATGATTTTAAACTAGCCGGAGAGAAATTAAAAGCCTTCCGGGATAATAATGGGGGAGAAGCTATCTTACTATGTAAAAATGGTAGGAATATTATAATAGTTACTCCTGCAGAAATAAAACTGATCCGAAAGTAATTATAATCAAGAAGAAAGTTCAATAATGTATTATATTTATTTGGGATTAGATGAAATTATTATAAGAATTAGTTAATAGAATTAGGGGATTACTTAGTAAGGATATGGGGAGATGTATAAATGGAAATGCCCATAACCAAACCATCTATGGTTTCGTATGCTGACGAGCTGGATTTCTCGAAATTAATGGAAGATCTTGCCAATGATAATAAAAACGGTTTTATTAGAGTTACTTCACGTTCAGAAGAAGGATATATTCTTTATAAAAATGGAAAACAGGCAGCTGCTTCTTACGAAAAATATTCTAAGATAGAAGCACTGGAGAAAATAGGTTCTGCCCTGGAACATAAAAATACATTAATTGAGGTATTTGATGTAGGGCCCTCTCAGGTAGACTACCTCCTGGATCTCAACAAACCTTACATCATTGAAGAAGGGTCCAATGTTTATGATGTAATCGGTGAACTGAAAAAAACAGCAGTAGAGCCTCCTGAAGAACCTCAAGAGGAAGAAATATCCTCTGAAAAATCTTTAGATGAAGACATAAATCTTGAAGAACCTCTGGATGAAGGAATTCCTAAACAGGAGAAAGAAGTTCCCAAAGAATCTCCTGAAGAAAAAATTATTCCTGAAGTTGAAGAATCAAGTGAAACAGGAGTTGTTACTAACCAGTCTGAAGAAACAGCACCGGTAACAGAAATGGATAAGCCAATTGTTGAAAACTCAAATTCATCTTTAAAAGAAGATTCTCCATCTACTGAACCTATTGGGGAACCAGAAACGGATGATATTATAAAACCTTCTTCTACACCCTCTGAAATGAAACAGGACGATATCTCATCGGCTGAGAATGTTGTTGAGTCAGATGTAATTGATGAGAAACTAAAAGCACCTTCAAAAGCTGAAACAGAAGTAGAATCTTCATCTGAGACTCCAATGGATGAAGAAAAGCCTATTGATCGTATGGAACTTCTGAAAAAGTATGGTATTAAAGATGTTCAGGATGATGATGTGGAAAACCTGCTACAATCATATAAGGGTGGTATCATCGATGATGATGATGTGGAAAGGGTGGAATTGGTCCTGATGAATCTCATTAAAAAATCAGTACTGGGAATTCCCAAAATCAAAGGAACTGAAGTCATGGTTTTCCTTGATAATTACAAGGAACTAACTGGGACCATTAACATAATCACAGAATACGAAAATCAAGGGTTTTTAAACCGGTTTATGGGGCAGAGTAGAACTGCCACCAACCTTAGAAGGCAGATCATTAACATAGCCGAAATTGCCATTAAAAAGAGCTTCCGACAGTACCCGGAAGTTGTGGAAAAATTCGAGATTAATGTAGAATTTAGTTAAAGATTAATATTGAGAATAATGTAGAGTTTTTAAGATGAAAAAAATTTAAAGTGGAATATATTTCTTAGGAGGAATTTGATGACAAGAGTGATAACAGTTGCATCAGGGAAGGGCGGAGTTGGAAAAACAACTATCACTGCAAATTTAGGAGTGGCCCTGGCTACTTATGGAGAAGAGGTCATAGTTCTGGATGCAGATGTGGCCATGGCTAACCTTGAACTGATTCTGGGTATGGAAGGAAAATCAGTGACTCTGCACGATGTTCTTTCTGGAGATGCTGATATTGAAGATGCTATTTACGAGGGCCCTGGAGGCGTTAAAGTGGTGCCTGCAGGAATATCATTGGAAGGTCTTCGCAAGATCAAAATGGATCGCCTGGAAAGCGCCCTGGAAATACTCATTGAAAGTGCAGATATGTTGTTAATTGATGCCCCTGCTGGGCTGGAAAAGGATGCACTGGCTGCCATAGCTGCGGCCCAGGAAATGATACTTGTCACCACTCCGGAAGTGCCATCCATCAGTGATGCCCTCAAAACTAAAATCATAGCCAACCGATTGGGTGTGGATATTTTAGGGGTAGTTATCAACCGAGAACAGCACGATAAAACATTCCTCACCATCAGTGAGATTGAAACCATCCTGGAAGTGCCAGTAATAGCTGTGATCCCTGAAGACAATGAAGTCAGTCGAGCAGCAGCATTCGGTGAACCATTAGTGGTTAAAAATCCTAAATCTCCCACCAGCAATGCTATCATGCAACTGGGAGCTGATCTAATCGGTGAAGAGTACCAGCCAATTGAACCAGACAAGAAAGGAGTCATATCCAAACTGGTGGAAGGACTGCTGGGAAGGAGATAAAAATTTTAATTTTTATTTTAAAGGATTAATATGTCTAGATTTATTGCTCTAGCATCTGGAAAAGGAGGAGTGGGGAGAACATCCCTCACTTTTAACTTAGGAGTAGCCCTGAGTCTTTTCGGTGAAGAAGTGGTCATGTTGGATCTTGATCTAATGATGTCCAATATGGATGTCATAACCGGACTTTTAAATCCAGAAGTAACCCTACATGATGTATTAATGCGTGATAAGGCAGTTCAGGACTGTGTCTATCAGGTGAATCAGGGAGCCCTGGTAATACCAACTGGAATGCATTTTGAGACCCTGAAAACCATTAATCCAAACTACGTGTCATGGAAAAAGATAATGGAGGAAATCTCATCCTATGGGAATATATTCCTTATGGATCTACCCTCTGGAATTAACTCTAACATCTTCGAAGCTCTGCCTGAAGATACTGAAGCCATACTGGTCACTAATTCCACCATGCCTGCAGTTGCCGATGCTTTGAAAATCAGGATACTCTTGAATGAACTTAACATTGAAATCCTTGGTTTTGTCTTGAACATGTGGTACGAAGATAATTTCCTGCTTTCAGTTAATGAAATAGAATCCATTCTTGAAGTACCCATGATCTCAGTGATCTCCTATGATCGGGAGATGGATCGTTCCATAGCACTGGGAAACTCAGTAATGGAGTTGAACCCTGCTTCCCCCATCAGTAACGAGATAATGCAACTGGCAGCAGACCTGATTGGAAAAGAATACAAACCGGTCCAGCCAGATAATGAGGGAATCATGGAACGGATCAAAAAATTTGTGGGCATACTGCCTGAGAACAAATAACCCGAACTTCTTAAAACTTTTTTTATAGTTCTTTTTTTTTATATGGAATTCATTCTAAAAAAAATAGAAATAATTGAAAATAGATGAATAATTAAAATAGAACATATTTTTTTTTAAAGACCATAAAAATTGGCTGCATTCTTTTTGGATAACATTTCTATATTTTTATAATCCCAACCTGCCAGTTTAAGCTGGTGAACAGTTTTAGGAACAGATAAGGGGTCTGATGGTGAAGAACTCATGTCACTATCCAGCATAAACCTTTCAGGACCATAATCATCAAATGTTCCTTCCAAAAGTTCAACCGCTTCATTTGGGGTCATTTTTTGTGGTTGCACTGTGATTCCCAGCATTCCCTCAAAATCCACCACCAAGTCAATGATGGATTTATCCACATGGTCCACCACTACCAGGGACGGATCAATGTTACTGTTGATTAAGGAGAGAGTTTTAATGGTAATTTCCCTTTTATTCCTTCGGGGAGTGTGTACTGCCACCTTCATATCCAGCTCGTCTGCCATCTTAAGCTGGGTTCTGAACACTTCCCTTTCAATATTAGAAGCAGTTTCAAGACCAACTTCACCCAGGGCAATAACTTCGTCATGGTCCAGGAACCATGGCAGCTTACGAAGCACCAGTTTGTAATCCTGACATATGCTCCGGGGGTGAAGACCCAGGGCTGCTTTTAGGGTTAAACCATTACTTCCTGCCCTTTCAAAATCGTTTTCCAGTATACGGTAGAAGTGGTCCAATACCACTGCCGAGGTGGTCATCCTCATGGGATCATGAGCCAGTGTAAGGGCAGATTCTATCCCCGCAACAGCCATTCTCTCAAAGTCTTCGTAAGGCCTGCAATCAGCATGTATATGTGCGTCTATCATACCAGTTCAACTCCAACAAACTTCAAGGTTTTCTTTTCTTTTAAACGATCCAGTTACTAAATCATCCAATTATTAATTAATCTCAACCCACAATTTTAATTATCTAAAATTAATTAAGAGGTTTAACATTATAGTATTATGTAGTTTATTATGGAGTTTAAAATTCTATTTTTGATAGTTTAAAAAAAGCTTAATTAAAAATAATTAAAAAAAAGAGTGAGATTAGACATAAATTGTCTAAATGTCACTGAAAGTTATCTTTTTGAGGATCAGGTCATTAACTTTTCCCGGAACTTCAGATATCAATACACGGATCTGTTCCTGGCTGTCACGTTCCCGTATGGTTACTGTGTTATCTTCCAGGCTTTGATGGTCTACTGTAACTGCAAATGGTGTTCCTATCTCATCAGAACGAGCGTACCTTCGGCCAATAGTTCCTGAAGTGTCAACTTCTGCGATTATACCTTCGTCGCGTAGATTATTCATTATATTGCCAGATATTTCCACCAGTTCATCCTTGTTCACCAGTGGGAATACATTTACTCCAACAGGGGCAATATCTGCAGGGAAATGGAAAATATTCCGGTCATCTTCCTGGGTGAATGAGTGGAGGAGTACCGAGTAGGTTATACGGTCGATACCATAGGATGGTTCTATAACATGAGGATATACCTTTTCACCCCTAACAGTTTCTTCAACCTCTTCAAAGGATATAATATCCGGGGTTAACTGGTATGATTCACCCTCCAATTCTAACTCATAAACACCATTTTCATCAAAAGATTCTTTTATTAGGTCAGAATCAGCTTCCTTAAGGAAATTCAATATTTTAGGTGCATTACCCTTAAATAGAGGACCAAATTTTTTCATATCTGGTTTTGCTGCCATTTTGGTAACAGTTCGTGGTTCATCATATTCTATGAAAACTGATAAGTCTTCCTTACTGTACTGGCTGTGGGATTTAAGATCGAAATCTGTTCTATCAGCAATTCCAATAACTTCAATCCAACCGTAACGGTCGGTGTAGATTTCCACATCCCAGCAGTCAATGGCGTAGTGTGCCATCTCGGTTTTCATGTGCTGACGGAACCTGATCACATTTTCAGGTATTCCCAGTTCCTCCATGAACCTATCAGCCAAACATAACTGGTAAGTCAGCATCTGACTGGATATCACACCTTTGTTAACTGCTTTCTCTGCTGTGATCTGGATGAATTCACCTTCTTCCTCCTGGGCCTGGGCAGTGTACAGGGTAAGAACCTGCTGGGCTACATTCTGGAAATTAGGGTGTGTTTTAACCCGTGGATCTACAAATATCTCTGCTTCGGCCTGGGTGAACTCCCTGAGGCGGATAACACCCTGTCGCGGTGAAATTTCGTTCCGGTAAGCTTTACCAAGCTGCACCACACCGAATGGGAGTTTACCACGGAAGAACCGTAAGAGTCTCTTGAATGGTATGAAGATACCCTGAGCAGTTTCCGGTCTCATGTAACCAGTTTTTTTACCCTTAGCACCGATAAGGGTTTGGAACATGAGGTTGTAACTCCAGACATGGGTAAGGTGACCACCACATTTGGGGCAGAGAATCTCCTGGTTGGATAATATTTCAGTGAGCTCCTGGTTTTTTAATCCTTCCACTTCTTCTCCAATGGCTTCTTTGATAACATGATCTGCTCTGAAGACTTCCAGACAATCTTTGCATTCTGTCATGGGGTCGTTGAAGTGGTCCACGTGTCCTGAGGCTTTAAGTGCCTCTTCAGGCATGATGGTTGGTGATTCAATTTCATAGAATCCTTCACCCACCAGGTAGTAATTTCTCCACTTATTCATGATCTTATTTTTCAGAATTGCACCCAGAGGGCCGTAATCAAAGAATCCGGCTACTCCTGAGTATATTTCAAATGATGACCATAAGAATCCTCTTTTCTTGGCAATATTCATAACATCTTCATTCTTCATTATATCCTCTCAAATTTCCTCTCAATAGGATAATTTTTTAATATTATTAAATTAAAGTAATTTTGTTTGTTTTCGGTCCCTGATCTCATAATCCTGTTTGATTTTACTGGTAACAGGTTTATCCTGGCCCATATATTTACTATCCCTTTCTGGGTGGCCGTATGGACGTAAAGATGGGCTGGTCATGGTTTCAAATACTATCTGACAAACCCTCTGGCCAGTATAAAGGGCCACTGGCATCTTTCCAATGTTTGAAATCTCCAGGGTAATTTTCCCCTCAAATCCCGGGTCGATGTATCCTGCGGTAACGTGCATGGTGATTCCCAGACGTCCCATTGATGAACGCCCCTCCACACGTGCCACTAGATCATCAGGAAGTTTAACGGCTTCGTAGGTTGTGGCCAGTGCAAATTCGCCGGGATGTATGATAAATGCCTCTCCCTTATCCAGATGGAATGATTCCATATAAGACTCCAGGTCAGATTTGTCCAGGGGGTCGATGCATGGTTTTCGGATTATGCGAAAACCTTTAAATTCATTCCCAATCCTGAGGTCCACAGATGATGGTTGAATCTGCCGGGATGGATCTTCCAACGGTTCTATGGTGATTTTACCTTCATCTAAATATTTTATGATATCCTGGTCACTTAAAATAGCCATTTTATCCTCATTCTCCCTTTTTAGTTTCTGGTTATCATTATTTTAATCTATGTTTCAATCTACATAGAAATTATTAAACATGAGATTTCAAATCTATAGAATTATACGGAATTATTAAACTATATTGAATTGTTAAATAAACTATTCTGGATTACAAATAATTAAAATTATTTGGATTTTGAATCAATTATACTATTTCTAAACCCATTAATTTATTTCTGAATATTAATTTTGAATAATTAATATTTTATTTAACCCTCTCTTTAATCCTTCGAAACATTCCTCTAAGGGTATGTGCTTCCCTTCCAGATATAAATGCTCTTCCCAGCACTCTCCTGAAGACGGTGGATGCATTCTTTTTTTTGTGGGCTGGATAGTCCAGGTGATCCAGCACTTCATCCATACATTCAATTAAATTCTGTTTTTCGGTTAAAGATGCTTCATCCAGGTCTTCCACAGGATAAGTTTTCTCAGTTTTAAACAGTTCATAAAATATAATGGCTGCAGCATGGGTCACATTGAGGACCGGATAAGCGTCATGGGTGGGAATTGAGACCACAACATCACAGAGTTCTAATTCCTTGTTAGTGAGCCCATCACCCTCTCTTCCCATTATCAATGCAATGTCCCCATTCACATTCAGTGATTGGGCCAGATTATCAGGGGTTACTGCAATACGGGGGAGATTATAACTTCCACCTGCATTCCCTGTAGTTCCCACTGCAAAATCAATCTCCTTAATTTTGAGGAATTCAGCCAGGGAATCATATTCCTGGCGATTGGAGACGATTTCACGGGCGTGCATGGCCTTGTAATATGAATCATTTTCCAGTGTGCATGGATTTATTAGCACTAACTGGTATAAACCGAAATTTTTCATGGTCCGTGCCAGGAACCCAATATTGCCAGGAGTTTCTGGCTCCACAAAAACCACATAAATCATGTATATCCCTAATCAATCCTTTTGTTGTTTTAATCTGTTAATTTATTTTTAAAATTTTGTTTAATCTGGATTCGCACATTTGAATAATCTTGATATGGTGTAAATCCCGTTTTCATTTTTCATATGCCTTTTCCAGGAGTTTGAGTATGTTCATAACTTCCATGTCCATCCCTTCCTTCTCCAGAGAAGCCCGGATGTTATTTTCACAGAAGGGGCATATGGTGATCACTGCATCCACGTCCAGTTTTTCTATCATTTTAGCCTTGGCACTGCCCAGGGCGGCTGCTATTTCTGGTTTACCAGATCTTACACCGCCACCAGCGCCACAGCACTGGTCAGGAACTTCCATCTCCACGAATTCAAGGCCCTTAATGTTTTTCAGGATCTCACGGGGTTCATCCCGGATGCCTTGACCCCTTACAAGGTGGCAGGGGTCGTGGTAGGTGACTTTCATGTTCACCGGTTTCATGTCTTCGGTGTTAAGTTTGTCTGCCAGGTATTCACTGATATCCATCATATTGAAGCTGGTACCGTACTGGGGATAATCTTTTTTAAGGGTGGCTCCGCAACCAGCACAGACAGTGATGATGGTATCATAACCTTCAAAGGCCTTAGTATTTTTTTCAACCAGCTTTCCAACAGCATCGGTTTGTCCAGTTCGGATAAGGGGAGAGCCACAGCAGACCTGTTGGCTGGGCACATCTACAATAACATCATGGTTGTTTAAGACATCTAAAAGGGCCATTCCAATATCTGGGAGGCGATAATCCATTAGGCAGCCGGTGAAGAGTGCAATTTTTTCTTTTCCATTATTTTTACCCTCATCGTCTGCTTTTACGTTTTCTTTTGCACTTTGAGAGTTAACTGCTTTTATGAAACCTTCCCTCATGGGTCCTTCTGTTGGGGGTTCTACTGATCTTCCGGTTTTTTCAATAAGTTCCCTGACTGCACGATGGGGTGGTAATGGTCCAATACCTTCCTGGCAGGCTATTTCCCTTAACTTTTCAATGGCCCCACCGAAGGTGTTTATCTCTTTAGGACAGACTTCCACACACTTAGAACATGATGTGCAGCAGTATAGTCCTTCATCAAATCCTTCTTCTGCCCGATCCGGACAGTCCCTTGGATCCAGGGCAAATTTGGACAGGTAACGCATGAAATAGGGTCCTGCAAATTCATCATTAACCTTTAATACTGGGCAGGCTGATAAACAGGAGTAACAGTCAATACAGCTCCTTAATTTCTTGGTGTTGGTTAATTCTTCTGGATCTAAAATGGCAGGACACTCACTAATTCCACATTCATCCTCTAGAAAAAGACCCATTTCCTTCACTTTACTGTCCATTGTGCTCCTATCTACAACCAGGTCCTTAATAACTGGTAAATTGATAGGTTCAATTACATCTTCATCTTTTATTTCTTTTTTACATGCCAGAGCCATTTCTCCATTAACCTTCACTGCACAGGAACCACACTGGCCCGCCCGACAGGAGCAGCGGTAGGCAATACCAGCCTGGTGATGTTGATTGATGTAGTTTAAAGCATCCAGGACTTTCATCTTCTCCTTCTTTTTAACAGAATAAGATTCAGGGTAGGGTTCTTCATCCTCTGAAGGCTGATAACGCATAACAGTTATATTTATCATTTCCATCTCCAATATGATTTAAAACTCTTTTTCGTTATTTAAATCTCTTTCATGATTTTTAAATTTTTATGATTTTTTAAATAGTGTTTAAATTTTTTAAAAATTATATTTTTAGATTAAAATCTGTGTAACCTGTTTTTTTAGTTTATTCAGGTTTAATCTGGGATTCATCATAACTCCATTTTGGATTGAGAGTAAAATAGAATCAATAATATTAGACGCTATTCCTATAAAAAATTATTATAAAAAATATATGTTTTCTGAAATTTACAGAATATGGTAAAAAAAAATATTGTTAACAAAATGATTGTATTGGTTTTTAAAAATGTTTGTATCAAACTAACCCCCCCTCTGATAGATTTTTGTTTGCCTGTTAATTTGGGGACTGTTAATTTAAATCCTTCACCAAAAACCAGTAAATTGCCAGTTCATTTTCATATTTCTTATAATTGGGGTAAGTTAGGGAAACCAGATTCCAGTAGTGTTTGTCATGTTTTCTTACCTGGATATGGCACACTTCATGGTGCACCACGTATCTGATGAGGCTTTCCGGTAAGTATTTAAGGCGAGTGTTAAAGTTCACATTTCCTGATGAGCTACAACTTCCCCAACGGGTTTTCATACGGCGGAAAGTCACATTATTCACTGGAGAACCTATTTCACTGGATATTTCAGCCACCAAAAACTTGACCAGTTCACGGAAATCGTGATCACTGCGAGTTAAATCCAGTTTTCTGTTTTCAGATTCTTTTTGCAACGTATTTATCCGTGATATTTTCTGATAAACCCATTTTTCATGTTTTCGAATCAGACCCTGATAATCTTCAGCCCCAATGGGCATGATAAGGTTCAGATCACCGTTTTTAATCTCCAAACGGGCGTATTTCACTTTTCTGTGGAAAACATGGCACTGGACCTCAATGTCCTGAATTTTAATCTTCATTAGAGTTAATTATAATACAACCTTCAAATAATCTTTTATCCGGAACTATTCTTCTTGTCTAGAAATAGTGAGTTTTAGTCTTTAGGATAGATTTTCACTCTTTTAATTTAGTTTTTCACTCTTTAATTCAATAACACTAACCCATTTATCTGAGTTGACATCAACTTAAAAAAACCTAAATCTAAATATAGCAGATATTCAAACTTAATATAAGAATCTATATATTTTTTTCATATAGCTATTCTAACCTTATAATTAAATTCATCTGTATTTAACTGTTTAATTGGATGTATTAACCATTAGATGTACTAAACATCATTTTATCTTCAAGGAAGTATACCATGAACATTAAAGAAATACTCACAGGACAGGAAAAGGATAAACTGTTTTTAATGGGTAATGAAGCTGCAGTCCGTGGTGCCCTGGAAGCAGGTGTGTCTGTGGCCAGCACTTACCCTGGAACACCTTCTTCAGAGATTGGAAATGTATTATCAGTCCTTGCTGAAGATGCAGGGATGTATTTTGAGTTTTCAGTCAATGAAAAAGTAGCCCTGGAAGTAGCTGCAGCTGCTTCTGCATCGGGACTCAGGTCATTCACCTTCATGAAACACGTGGGTGTTAATGTGGCTTCAGATTCATTAATGAGCGTAGCTTACACCGGTGTTCGGGGAGGGATGGTAATCCTCACTGCAGATGATCCATCCATGTTCTCATCCCAGAATGAACAGGACAACCGTAACTACGCCCGACTGGCAAACATACCCCTCCTGGAAGCCTCCAGCCCCCAGGAAGTTAAGGATCTCATGAAATATGCATACCAACTATCTGAGGAATTTGAATTACCGGTTATTCTCCGCACCACCACCCGAGTTTCCCATATGAGGGGAATAGTGGAACTGGGTGATTTAAATAAGCCTAAAGCGAAGGGACACTTTGATAAAGATCCCCAGCGTTTTGTGCCAGTACCGGAGTCTGCCCGGATAATGCACCGAAATCTGGTTGAAAAAATGTACCAGGTAGAAGTATTATCCAATAATTCCTCCTTAAATCAGCTCTTTGATAATGGAAGTCATGTGGGGATTATCACCAGTGGCAGTGCCTTTAACTACGTTATGGATGTGGTGGAAGAGTATAATTTACCGGTAAATGTCCTTAAAATAGCCTTTTCCTATCCTTTCCCTGAAAAAAAGGTCCTGAAATTTTTGGATAATACAGAAAGGGTTCTGGTGGTGGAGGAAGTTGACCCTATAATGGAAAAAGAAATACTGGCTATTGTAGGCAAACACCAGTTAAAACCTGTAATTCATGGTAAACTGGATGGAACAATGCCTGTGATATATGAATACAGTCCCGATATTGTTTTAGGGGGAGTGGGCAGGATGATGGGTCTGGAAATGCCAGTTGAAACCACATCAGATTCTCTTGAACTTCCCAAAAGACCACCAACACTCTGTCCGGGCTGTCCACATCGAGCTGCATATTTCGAGGTTAAAAAGGCAGCCGAAGATCTTAATCTGGATGATCTCATATTTCCCAGTGATATAGGTTGCTACACCCTGGGCATAGAATCGCCCTATGAAATTGCAGATTACCTCTTATCAATGGGTTCATCTGTTGGAACCAGCTGCGGGTTTTCCAAGGCCACTGATCAAACCGTGGTAAGCTTCATAGGGGATTCAACCTTTTTCCATGCAGGAATACCACCACTCATCAATGCAGTGCACAACAAGAACCGTTTTGTCCTGGTGATCCTGGATAACCGCACCACCGCCATGACTGGTGGCCAGCCTAACCCTGGCCTCCCGGTGGATGGAATGGGATTGGAAGCACCTGAAATATCCATACCAGAAATTGTAAAAGCCTGTGGTGTGGAAATGGTGGAGACCATAAACCCTTTGAATGTCCGTAATTCAAAGGAAATATTCAAAAAAGCACTCCAATTTGAGAAAGTGGCAGTGGTAATATCCCAGTACCCCTGTATGCTAATCAAGGGTGGGACCCAGAAGGGTAAAAACATCATAATCGATGTCCAGGATGATAAATGCACGGGTTGTGATACCTGTGTAATGGAACTCACCTGTCCAGCTATTTACACCACTGATGAAGATAAAATCCGGATTGACCCATTAATGTGCAGGAAATGCAATGTATGTGTTCAGACATGTCCTGAGAAGGCTATAAGGGCTAAAAGGATTGATAGTAACAGGGGAGAGGAGGAATAACAATGAACCCTTACAATATTTACATTTCAGGAGTTGGTGGTCAGGGAATCATCAAAACCTCGGTAATCATGGGGGAAGCATCCATGAAAAGTGATTTATCTGTGGTGGTGGGTGAAATCCATGGAATGTCCCAGAGAGGGGGTGTGGTGTCCACCCAGATGAAGATTGGAGATTCAAGGAGTCCGATCATTGAGGAAGGAAAAGCAGACCTTCTACTAGCATTTGAACCACTGGAAGCACTAAGGGCAGTTAAAATGATAAATAAAGAAAGTTACGTGGTTACTAATACTTCATCAATTTATCCATTTAACATCCGGCAAAGTGAACATCCTTACCCTGAACTATCCACCCTACTGGATGAACTGGGGTCCCATGCAAATAAGGTTATTGCCCTGGATGCTGATGGGATAGCCAAGGAAGCGGGTCACATCCTGTCATTGAACATGGTAATGTTAGGTGCTGCAGCAGCGGTTCCAGGATTCCCAGTGGATAAGCAGATCATAATAGAATCAATGAAGAATAATTTACCTGAGAAGAGTATTCCCATAAATTTGAAGGCATTTGAGGAGGGATTCAGGGTTTGTTCTTCCAACATTTAAGCAGGGTTAAATTATATTCACTGAAAATATTTTGTTTTAATATTTTTTTTATTTTCTTAAAAATTAAAAATTAGTGGAAAAATACAATTCATAATAATCAGATATAAAAATCATAATAATAAGATATTTATTATAATCTGATGATCAGTGGGGGAATTGGATATGGGTTCATTTAATGAATGTATGCAGGAATATAGAAAACAGTTAGAGAAAGGTTGTATTCAGGAGGCGTATGGTGGATTAATGGGATATATAATGGATTTGAGAGTTTATTTTAAAAATAAATATCCCCAATATTTTGTGTCAGGCATTTATCAGGGCTACATGGATATGACCTATTTTTCTTTCTCCCCAGAATCATTAAAAAGCCGAAAATTGAAAATTGCCATAGTTTTCATTCATGAAACATTCAGATTTGAAGTTTGGTTAGCAGGATACAATAAAAAAGTTCAAAACAAATACTGGAAACTGTTTAAAGAAATGGATTGTGATAAATACCATATTCCACCTACTACAAAAGGTGTGGACTCTATTATGGAGCTTATTTTAGTTAAAAATCCAGATTTCAGTGATTTAGATAGTTTAACAAAGCAAATAGAGACTGGAACATTGGAATTTATTAATGATGTTGAGAAGTTCTTATTACAATAGATAGTATATGAAGGACATTATATGGGAAATTCAAATTAGAAATTATATATGAAATTCAAATTAGAAATTGCGACTAAAAAACTGACAAAATAAAAATGAATAAAAATAATGTTATGTTTACCAGTTGTAAACATCTTCTGGGGGGATCACGATTGCCCCACCCTTTTTAAGGACTTCTATCCCTGCATCAATATCCTCTGGATGGAGCAGGACAATGGCTCTTTCTTCTTTTTCATCCACAAAGGCGTAAAGATAATCCAGGTTTATGTTTGAGTCGTCCAGTATTCCCAGGATGGTGCCCAGTCCTCCTGGCTGGTCTGACATCTGCACGGCAATAACGTAGCCCATCTTAACTACGAAGTTGTTTTCCTCCAGGATTTCTTTGGCCTTATAAGGTTCAGGTACAATCAATCTTAAAATACCGAAGTCTGAGGTGTCAGCAATGGACAGTGCCCTGATATTGAACCCTGCATCGGCCAGAACATCCAGCGCATTCCTCATTCTACCTTTCTTATTTTCCAGGAATATTGATAACTGTTCTATTTTCACTTCTAATTCCCCCTTATAATATCTCATATCATTTTTAATCTATTTTTATAGGATACTTCACCAAATTATGCTTGGTTTTCAGTAGATTCGAATTTTAAAGTTCAAATTCCTTTTTTTTTAAAATCATTTATTTAATCCACGTTTATCAATAACCCTGACTGCTTTTCCTTCACTTCGAGGTAGTGTTCTTGGTTCTACCAGGGTTACAGTAACTCTCAAACCAATCTCATTGTGGATGAAGTTTTCTATTTTCTTCTTTATCCCCACTAACTCCTTCACCTCATCAGAGAAAAGTTCCGGTGATGTTTCCACCTGTACTTCCATTTCATCCAGGTGCTGGGGTCGGGTGACAATGATCTGATAATGGGGTTCAATACCATCCATCTTCAGTAAAGCTTTTTCGATCTGGGATGGGAAAACTGCCACTCCACGGATCTTGAGCATGTCATCGGTTCTTCCGGTTATACGGTCCATTTTAATCATGGTCCTGCCACAGGAACAGGTTTCTCTTCTGAGACTGGTAACATCCTTGGTTCTAAAACGAATAATGGGCATTCCCTGCCTGGTCAGGTTGGTCAGGACCAGTTCTCCCTTCTCGCCTTCTTCCAGTACTTCCTGGGTTTCGGAATCAATGATCTCCGGGTAAAAATGATCCTCCATAACATGCAGGCCATCCTGTTGGGGGCATTCTAGAGCTATTCCTGGCCCCATTATCTCTGTGAGACCGTAAATATTATATGCTGGTGCATTGAAGCGTTTTTGGATCTCCTGGCGCATCTCTTCAGTCCACATCTCTGCTCCAAAACCAATGGATTTTAATTTCATATCCTCACTTTTAAGTCCTTCTTCTTCGGCTACCTCTGCCAGGTAAAGTCCGTAGGAAGGAGTGACTATTAGAACCGTAGTTCCAAAGTCCTTCATTATCTCGATCTGTCTACGGGTTTGTCCGGTTGAAATGGGTATAACTGTGGCCCCTATCTTCTGGGCACCGTAGTGCACCCCAAAACCACCGGTAAAAAGACCGTAACCATGGGTGTTCTGGATAAGATCATCATCATCAACTCCGAACATGGTTAAACCCCTGGCCATTATTTCGCTCCAAGTATCCAGATCTTCCCGGGTATAACCCGAAACAGTGGGTTTTCCAGTGGTTCCTGATGATGTGTGAACTTCCACAATCTCCCGTCTTGGAACTGCAAACATTCCAAAGGGATAGGCAGCACGAAGATCGTCTTTAGTGGTTAAAGGTAATTTTTGGATGTCTTCCAGGGTTTCAATGTCCTCTGGTTTAATACCTGCCTCATCAAAACGTTTTTTATAATAGGGAACATTCTCGTAGGCCCGTTTTGCAACATCCTTTAATTGTTTAAGCTGCAGTTTCTTCATTTCATCTCTAGATATGCACTCTACTTTTTCATTCCAGATCATTTCAAATCCACCGGCCATTATCTCTTATTTTTATTAAAATCAATTTTAAATACTTTAATCAAATTTTTTTAATTATTATAACCTTTTATTTAATCTAATTAATTTTCGTATAAACCCATTTGTCCATTAAATTACTTTTCAGGTTTATTTATCACGTGAGGTTACCCGTTCACGTGGAAACTGTTTATAACTTTATCCATTTCGTTTTTATAGTCGAGGAGGGCTTGGTCAAAGACAAAGATCACAAAATAGGCGGTATTGTTTTTCTGGAAAGCTATACCTCTGGTGGTGAAAACCTTATCTTTGGGCTTGTAATTGGCTTCCAGTTCATAGGCAGTGATGTTGTCAATGGTAAGGTCACCTTCATAGTAGATCATGCCATTTTTTAAAATGTTTGAACGCCACTCAGAAACCCGGTATGTGAAATTTTGTGTTCCCAAGTCTTCTTTAAATACAGAAAAACTGTTATTCTCATCATGAGTAACTGTAACCACCATAGAAGATTGGTTTGTAACATTAGTAATATTCCAACCTTCAGGATAATCAAATGAAATGTTACCATTGTCAAAATGGTTTTTAAGAGTCTGGGTGGTGTTATTACTGCTCTGGTTAGTGATGGCTTTATGATCACCCATAAACCACATTGCAGTGGTAACCACTAGGATAATTAAAATAATAATGCCAATAATGCTTAAAATAGATCTTTTCCTCAGTATTTTAGGGATGGTTTTTTTCAAATTATTAGAATTGAGTTTTTCCTCTGATTCAGTGCGTGGTACTCTGAGCCGGGTAGGGCCATCATTTCCCTGTTTATCATCACTATTTTTTTGGGATTTAAGGGAATTAACCTTACTGGAAAAGGAATTTTCTCCATTTTTCAGTTTTAAAGAGCCAATTTTTTCTTTAATATCTGCACTGGCTTTTCCCAATTTGGATGTTGAATCCTTTTTCTTGGTATTGTTTCCTGGTTTTCTTAATCGAGGAGGACCATCTTCGCTCAATTATTTCACTACCCTTTTTTCTATTCTATTCATTCATTAATCTAAAAGATAATTTAACCCTATCTATTTTAACTCTATTTATCTGGGGCATTAATGGGTTTTTATTGTTAACATTATTTAAATTTTGATAAATGGGTATAAGCTTCATGTTTTAAGCATACATTTGATATAATTACGTGGATTGATAATAACCTTATTTATAAAAGTTTATATATTGTTGCCAGAGATTCAATAATCATTAATAATAATGATAAAATTATTCAAACTTAGGTTGTGATTTAAGTGGATTTAATGATATTAAGTATTGTTGTTTTGATATTTCTCCTGATAAACGGGTATGTTGGTTATGTTGCCTGGCGTAGAACTAAGAGTGCGGATGATTATCTTGTTGCAGGGAGGGAAACACATCCCTTCATCATGGCCCTGAGTTATGGGGCCACATTCATCAGTACCGCAGCTATTGTGGGATTTGGAGGGGTTGCTGCCAATTATGGTATGGGTATCCTTTGGCTGGTGTTTTTAAACATCATCGTTGGGATATTCATTGCTTTTGTGTTCTTTGGAAAACGAACCCGAAAAATGGGTCATAATCTAGGTGCTTTAACCTTCCCCGAGTTTTTATCAAGGCGTTTTGACAGTAGATTTATCCAGTACTTTTCGGGTGCTGTTATTTTTATTGGAATGCCATTATACGCGTCGGTTGTACTTGTGGGAATGGCCCGGTTTGTGGAAACAACTTTGGGTGTGGATTACAATATAGCTTTAGTTGTAATGGCGGTCATAGTAGCGGTATACGTTATTTTCGGTGGGATCAAGGGTGTGATGTACACCGATGCCCTGCAAGGTAGTATAATGTTTTTTGGAATGATATTCCTTCTCATAGCAATTTACTGGATCCTGGGTGGAGTAACTGATGCCAATCAGGCACTCACCAATCTGGTGAATGTTGTTCCCCAGAAGGCAACTGCAGCAGCTACCGCAACCGGGTTCACTGGCTGGACATCCATGCCATCTCTTGGAAGCCCATTCTGGTGGACCTTAGTCTCAAGTTTGATCCTGGGAGTGGGTATAGGAGTTCTATCCCAGCCCCAGTTAGTGGTGCGGTTCATGACTGTTAAATCAAATAAGGAGTTAAACCGGGGAGTTCTGATCGGGGGAGTATTCATATTTGTAATGACCTTCGGGGCCTACGTGGTAGGAGCACTTTCCAATGTCTACTTCTTCCAGACAACTGGACAGACTGCGGTTCAAGCAGCAGGAGGTAATCTGGATAAGGTTATACCTGCATTCATAGCTGCGGCCATGCCTCTATGGTTTGCATATCTATTTATGGTTGCACTCCTATCTGCTGCCATGTCCACTCTTTCTGCACAGTTCCATGTCCAGGGAACTGCCCTGGGAAGGGACATATATGAGACTTTGGTACGTAAAACTGGAGGATCATCAGTAAGAATGGCCAGGATAGGGATAGTAATTGCAGTTGTCATTGCAGTAATTCTTGGATTCATACTACCTGCCAGTATAGTAGCCCTGGGAACTGCCCTGTGGTTCGGTATCACTGCTGCAGCATTCCTGGCAATTTATGTGGCAGCACTGTACTGGAGGCGAGCCACCAAAGAAGGTGCAATTGCAGGACTAGTTTGTGGTGCGGTAACCAGTTTGATATGGTTGTTGTTCGGCTTTAAAAAAACAGCAGAACCATTGGGAATGTCCAATGCTTTAATGGGACAGTCAACTATTATTACCTCTTTACCCTGGCCAACTGTGGATCCCATGATCGTGGCCCTTCCAGTGGCAATTATTGTTACTATTGTGGTCAGTCTGCTTACCAAACCCCCTGAAAAGGAGTTCCTGGATAAGTGCTTTGAGGGAGTGGACCAGTCCCGGGGAAAATAATCCCCTTGATTTTATCCCCTCTAATCCTTTTTGAAAAATACTTTTAGAAAAATAAACTGTTTGAAATGATTAAGCCTAAAATGGAGTCTAATTGATTTCAATGAAACTTGGAAATTATCAGTATGAAAAAACCAGTCAACTAAGTTGGGTAGAAGTATTCCAAAATCCGTGTCCTATCAGTGTTCACACTTTCCAGACCGGATCCGTGATTATCAACCTGAAAGGCACTTTAAATCCAGACCACCCCCGTGCTAGGGATGTTGAAGAACAGGAAATGGAGGTTCCCATACTGGCTCACTGGGTACACCACCAGGAAAAGGGTGACTTCTTACTGGATGTGGGGCTTGATTCGTCCTACTTTAACGATCCCTGTGGAGGATTAGAGGGAACTGCTGTTGATGAATACTTGCAGGAAGAAAATGAGGATATTGCCTACCATCTTGAAAAAAGAGGGATTAACCTTGAAATAGTGTTTTTAAGCCATTTACATTCTGACCATGCAGCAGGGGTGAGAGAACTTCCTAAAAATATTCCCTATGTAACTGGTAAGGGTGAGTATAATGAGTACCAGCCAGAAGTCCATGGTGACTTTTTAGAAGGTTTAGACGAGTTATTTGAAATTGATTATTCTAAGGCACAGAATATGCCCTTTTTAGGACCCAGTGTGGATCTTTTGGGTGATGGATCACTATGGGCAATCCATACTCCTGGACACACCCCTGGACACAGTTCTTTCCTTGTAAATGGGATGGAGGGCCCTATTCTCATGGCAATGGATGCTGCATTTATCCGTGAGAATCTCAAACTTGGTGTTGCTCCCAGTGACTACACCTGGAATAAGGAGGTGGCTCAGGAAACCCTGGAGAAGATTTTAACGTTTTTAAGATTGTATCCTCAGGTTAGGGTGGGTGCTGGCCATGAAATATAAAAAAATCACATATTGCTTTAATTAAAGACTTTTTTGTTAATTTATTTTATTAAATTGAATTATTTAATTGGATAACGTATTATTTTAAGTCCTTTTTTATTCTGAAAGTAATGATCCCACATAATCCCATAACTATAAATACAACTAAAATTATAACTGACTGACAATCAGTCAATAAATGAAATATTAAAACACAATATGATGTGTTTGATTACAGATTAGGAGGATATCCATGAGTGATCATGAAAACAAGAATGAATATGCAATACAAACCTTTGGTCTAACTAAAAGCTTTGGAAATCGCAAAGCAGTAGATAAAATCAATCTCGTAGTGAAAAAAGGAGATATTTTTTCTCTTCTTGGACCAAATGGCGCAGGTAAAACCACTACAATAAAAATGCTTACTGGTGTTCTCAAACCGACAGTTGGAACAGCAAAAATTATGGATTATGATATAACGAGAGATCTGTCAGAAGTTAAAGGAATAATCGATATTTCACCCCAGGAAACTGCTATTGCAGGTCATTTAACTGCTTGGGAAAATCTTATATTAATGGGTGGAATAAATGGCTTGAAAAAGGAAGATACGGAAAAAAGGGCTAAAAAATTAATAAAATTAATGGGACTTACTGAAAGGGCGAATGAACAGGTGCAGAAATTTTCAGGGGGAATGCAACGTAGATTAAGCATAGCAATGGCTTTGATTTCTGATCCTCCAGTACTTTTTCTTGATGAACCCACTTTGGGTTTAGATCCTCAGGCTCGAAGGGTTATCTGGGAGCAGATCGAGCAGTTGAAGGGGAAAAAAACAATCATATTAACCACACATTATCTTGAAGAAGCAGATGCTCTTGCTGACAGGGTTGCAATAATTAGCCAAGGCAACATTATTGCAGAGGGAACGCCGCAAGAACTTAAGAAAAACATATATGGGCTACAGACCATGATAATTAAGGGACAAAACCTTTCCTCTTTGGATATCGATGGATTAAAAGAGGTATATCCTCATATTACAAAAATAGATGGTGGAATCAAGATAGAAGCACAGGAATTAATTTTTGATGAGATAGTTGATTATTTACGTTCTAGAGGAGTGAAAATTAACTGGCTTTCCATGAAAGAACCTTCTTTAGATGATGTTTTCCTTACTCTTACCGGAGAGGAGGTGAACTAATGCGATTTTTAAGTCTTGCTAGTCGAAATCTTAAAGAAATATACCGTGATCCACTCGCCATTGCATGGGGTATGGTTTTTCCTGCTGTTTTAATGCCTGCTATTATTTCCATAGGTAAAAATGCCCCTCTGGAAATTTTTACAGCCAATGCATTAACACCTGCAGTGGCGGTATTTAGTTTTGGTTTTTTAACTTTGTTTTCAGCTATAATTTTAGCAAAAGATCGTGAAAGTGCATTTTTAACCAGACTTTTGACCACACCACTCACAGCAACAGATTTCATATTAGCATACACTTCTGCCGTTTTTGCCAATAGCAATACTCCAAATTATAATCTGTTTTGTAGTGGGGAGCTTTTATGGAGTTACAATTAATTCAACCATTTTATTAACTCTGATAATTCTTTTTACCATGGCAGTTGGATGTATTAGTTTGGGAATGATATTGGGATCTCTTTTCACGGAAAAACAGGCTCCAGGGGTGAGTTCAATAGTCATAGTTATAATATCCATATTAGGTGGATGTTGGATGGATTTAAAGGCAATTGGTGGTGTATTTGAAACAATTGGATATTCACTTCCTTTTGCACATGCTATTGATGCTGCAAGGGCTGTTTTGAATGGATCTAGCGCGAGTGGTATTGTTACAGATTTCTATTGGGTTCTTGGTTATACTCTGGTATTTTTCGTTGCAGGTATTTTCTGTTTCAGGTGGAGAACAAAGGGATAATTCATAGTTCCCACATACAAAATATAATATGTTTTGGTTAATTTGGGGACTATTATGAGAGTGACAAAGGATCCTGAAATAAGGCGCAAAGAGTTAATGGATGCAGCAGAGGAATTATTCCTTGAAAATGGGTACGAAGAGACTGCAGTATCTCATATAGTTAAAAAAGCAGGCGTAGCGCAAGGTACGTTCTATTATTATTTCAAATCCAAAGAAGCAATACTGGATGCAATCACTGATAAATACCTTGATATTCTTATTGAAAACATGGAAAATATTGCCGATCAGGAGAATTTAAATAGTATAGAGAAATTAATGGCAATATTTGAATTTACTTCATCATTTACAGGAGATCGTAAGGGAATAATGGACTTTATTGAGGGAGGAAGGTGCGCTCACTTACAAATTAAGTTCAATGAAAGGATGTCTTCTGGGACTATTGAATCCACTGCACTTGTAATTCAACAGGGTATTGATGAAGGTGTTTTTAATACTGAATACCTTGAAGAAGCTGCTCGAGCGTATATAGGAGTAACAGCTTTAATTCTCCAGGGAGTAAGTGATCTTGATCCTAAATCACCTGAATTTATGAGAAGATTAATGGCACTGTTCTATTTTATGGAGCGAATTTTGGGTGCAGAAAAAGGCATTATCGCCAATGCTTTCATGGAAATGGCCACCAATAAATGATATCGGAGGATTATTAATGGACAAAATTGGGTTTAAATTTCCAGTAGGATCATGAGTTCCACAAAGATCATATTATGAAAATAATTAAGTAAGATGAATAAAAAGAATTTATTAGTTTTCTGTGCGGAATTTTTATCCCTTTTTTGTTCTTGTAATGCTCCGATAGCTCCACAGATGGTACCAGTAAAACCATATAAATAATACCAATTCAATGTTCAGGTTATCATCAAAGACTATATTCCAAGTTAACAGGTTTGATAAAGTAATTTTCATGATATTTGCTATGATTTCACCGATGAATCCTGCTAATGCCCATGAATATAATCTAGAACTGTTATTAATAAAAATGATATAACAAAATTCTGAATTCAGATAACTTAACAAAATTAATTCAAATTAATAATGAAATGAACATGAAATATATTATTTTAACTATTTCAATTTATTCTGCTCTAGAATGCATTATACGGACACCTTTGTCTGCAGTGTAGGGTGGGCGCTGGTCACGAGGTCTTAAAATAGTTTTAAAACTGGTTAAGAAGTCTTTTTAATATTTTTATAAATTTTTAGAAATACAAACTGTTATATCTGATTGAGTTTGAAGAATATCATAAAAGTATGCTAAAATGATAAGAAGGTTTTAAAGTGGGATGTAGTGGTGCTTTAGGTGAGGAAAATAAAACCTCTATGAATGTTATATAGCGAAAAACCAAAATACAACTTAGAGGTTGGGCTGTTATGAATTCACAAGAAATTAAAATTATCGCAGGAAAACTTGGAGCAGATCTCTGTGGAATTACCCACGTAGATAGGTTTAAAAACGCACCACCTGGTTTTAATCCCACAGATATATATTCTAAGTGTAAATCAGTTATAGTTTTTGCAAAACGATTCCCTTCTGGATCTTTATCTGCCGAAAACTCCATTCCGTATACCCTTGTTCGTGATGTAATTATTCAGGAAGTTGATAGATTATGCATTGAATTTTTCCAGATTTTAGAAGATTTAGGAATCGAAGCCGTACCCATACCATCCAGTGATCCTTCAGAATATTGGGAAGCTGAAAATCAGTATGCTAGAGGTATCTTATCATTAAGACATGCTGGTTATTTAGCAGGATTGGGTCTTCTGGGAAAAAACACCCTTTTAATAAATGAAAAATATGGTAATATGATTCAGATGGGTGCAGTTTTAGTTGATATAGAGCTTGAAAGCGATCCTATAGCAGATTATAAAGTTTGCTCAGAAGGATGTAGATTGTGCTTAGATTCATGCCCTCAACAAGCATTAAACGGTGAAACTGTTAATCAAAAACTGTGCAGACCTCTATCAAACTTCATAACAGAGAGAGGATTTAATATAGTGAAATGTCACGTATGTAGGACTGTATGTCCCCATGTTTTGGGTAATTCTAAAAAATGATCTATTCTAGAATGCGTTTTGCGGACACCTTTGTTCGCAGTGTAGGGTGGGCCCTGGTCACGAGGTCTTGAAATAGTTTTTCAAGATTTTTTTTTTAATTGTTATTCATACATCTGATGAAAATAACTAATAAGAAGAATGAGGATTATTATTGTATTTTTTAAATTTTATTTTAATTTCTTTTTTGTTTTAATAATGCTCCAATAGCTCCACAAATGGCACCGATAAGCCCAAATATAATAATACTGATTAAAGTTCCGGTTATTGTGGGAAACATGTATTCTGAAATGCTATGGTTTGATAAGGTAATTATATTTAGGATATTGCCTATAATGAGTACTATGCTTCCACCAATGATTCCTGTTAATCCCCCATGAATTGCACCATTCTTGTAATTTTTGTCAACTGAGTAACCAACACATAGTGTTGCTATTATGATTCCAATTAAACCCAATAAAAAACCAAGAAATGCTGTTACCACAATTCCGAATATTAAAGTTTTCCAGTGTATCCCTTTCATTTTTATTGAATCCTCTTTTTTAACTTCGAGATTCTCTTTATATTCTAATTCTCCACCACATTCACACTGAAACTCTCCAAGATTATCCCTGGAACTTAACTGATATTCTTTTCCACATTCTTTGCATTTTGCAATTACCAAATTTAATCGCCCCTTATATTAATCTAAAGTTGTTGTTAATAAGATATATTACAAAAATTTGGAATTCAATTACTTTACAAATAATTCAAATTAATAATGAAATGAAGATGGAATTTGTATTATTTTAACTATTTCACTTTCTTCGGTTCTAGAATGCGTTATGCGGACACCTTTATCCGTAGTGTAGAGTGGGCCCGGATCATGAGTTTTAAATTGTTTTAAGGTTTAGTTAGCTCTATTATCTATAAATAGTTCTCCGTTCAATTTCATTTTCATCTTAAATAAGTAATCCCCATCTATTTTGGAATTTATTTTTGAATCAGTTAGGTTTATATATAACGTGGCACGATATAACGTAGTGTGGTATAACACTACATGATATAAAATGCTGGAATTGATATGGATACTAAAAAAATACAAAAAAAATATTTACCATTAACGGAAGCGGCTTATTATGTTTTAATTTCTCTAAATAAGCCAAGACATGGCTATGGTATCATGCAACATGTAAATGAGATCACCAGTGGTCGTATTAAGATAGGAGCAGGGACCATGTATGGAAATCTATCCCGGATGGAAAAGGAAGGGTTAATAAATTCAGTTGCCGAAGAGGAACGTAAAAAAATCTATGAAATCAGTGAAAAAGGTAAAATTATACTAGAATTAGAGCTTGTACGTCTAGAAGAACTTCTTAATCATGGTAAAAATGAAATGGGGAGTTTAAAATGAAAGAAGTTAAAACTGTATGGCGAATGTGGGGTGGATGGGAAATAGAAAAAATAGAAAATTGGATGGAAGAAATGGAAAAAAATGGGTGGTCACTTTTTAAATTCGATTTTACTATGATGAGGTTTCAATTTAAAAAAGAAGAAAGCAGAAAAACGAGGTACTGTTTTGATTATCAGAGTAATGTGGGTGAAGATTATTTCGAAATTTTCAAGGAAGATAATTGGGAATTAGTGGATGAAACAATCAGTCCATGGTATGTATGGCGTAAATCCTACGAAGATAAGAAACCCGGTATTTACACCGATACAAGATCGTTAATTGAAAGAAACAATCGACAAATCAGAAATATTGGTTTTGGGGTGATTATTAGCTTAATTTTATTATCTTCTGTGTTAATAACCGGTTTTGATAACACAAAACTAATTTCGGCAATTTTAATAGTTATTCTTGTCTTTTTTGGATATTTAATATCTCAACTTTATCAATATAATAAAAAACTCAAAAATAATGCAATTAAATGTTAAATCACGGGATTAATGGAAAAATATCGGCTAAAAAAGTAATTATGGTGATAATAATGAATTCAAACAAAATGAGGGCAGCGGTATACACAAAATATGGGCCACCTGATGTTCTTGAATTAAAAGAAGTTCAAAAACCAACTCCTAAAGATGATGAAATTTTAATAAAAATTCAAGCGGCATCTACTAATGTGGCTGATTGGCGCCTTATGAGGGCATCTCCCTTTTTGGTTCGCTTCATGGGGGGAGGAATTTTAAGACCTAAACACGAAATACTTGGAACTGACGTTGCGGGGACAGTTGAATCAGTTGGTGGAAACGTAAAGCATTTTCAGCCAGGTGATGAAGTTATCGCCAACCTATCTGAGAGTGGACGGGGTGGTTTTGCAGAGTATACTTGTGCTCTTGAAGGAGATGTTGTTTTAAAACCTGCCAATATTACCTTTGAAGATGCATCTGCTGTAACCATAGCTGCAATTACTGCCTTACAGGGTCTTCGAGATTATGGGAAGATTCAAAAAGGGCAAAAGGTTTTGATCAATGGTGCAGCGGGTGGTGTGGGCACGTTTGCTGTACAAATAGCCAAATCATATGGTGCTGAAGTCACTGCAGTATGCAGCACGCAAAATTTGGAAATGGTGCGCTCCATTGGTGCAGATCACGTCATTGATTATTTACAAGAAGATTATACTAAAAATGGATTAGTATATGATTTAATTTTTGATGCAGTGGCCAATCACACAGTATCTGAAAATAAAAGGATATTGAATCAGCAAGGAATCTGTGTTGTTGTAGGATTTTCGACTATTTGGCACATGTTCAAAGTGATGTGGGCTACATTGACTTCGAAGAAATCTCGTCAGAAAATATGCAGTATGACCGTAGCATTAAATAAAGAAGATATGGTTTTTATCAAAGAACTTATGGAAGTTGGCAAGGTTAAAACAGTCATAGACAGCTCTTTCCCGTTAACTGAAGTTCCAGAAGCTCTCCGGTATCTTGAAGAAGGACATGCCCATGGAAAAGTCATCATCCTAATGGATCATAAAAAAACACACCAAATTAGCGGGGAATTAACATGAAAGCCATAGTTTATAAAAAATACGGATCACCGGATGTTCTTGAGTTTAAAAATGTGGAAAAACCTACTCCTAAAGACAACGAAGTTTTGATAAGAGTACATGCCACTAGTGTAACTGCAGCTGACTGCCTGATGCGAAGGGGCGATACATTCATTAGCAGAGTATTTTTAGGATTCATAAGACCCAGAAGAAGAATTCTGGGAACTGAAATTGCAGGCGAAATTGAAAAAACTGGTAAAGATGTAACCCGATTTAAGAAGGGTGACCAAGTTTATGGATTCACCGGTTTTGGGCTTGGTGCTTATGCTGAGTATAATTGTATGCCTGAAAATGGATCTCTTGTACTAAAACCGATCAATATGGATTACAATGAAGCAGTAGCCGTAGTTGATGGAGCATCCACTGCATTGTTTTTTCTTAAGGATAAGGCGAATATTCAAAATGGACAAAAAGTTCTCATAATTGGTGCTTCTGGAAGTATAGGTACTTTTGCAATTCAAATTGCCAAATATTTTGGGGCTGAAGTCACTGGGGTATGCAGTACTGCAAATCTAGATTTGGTTAAATCTTTAGGGGCGGATAAAGTTATTGACTACCGTAAAGATGATTTTACAAAAAATAGTGAAAAATATGATATAATTTTGGACACTGTAGGAAAAAGTTCCTTTTCACAAAGTAAAGCATGCCTTAATAAAAATGGCAAATATCTTTTAACTGCGGGAGGTTTGATGGATCGTTTACTGATGTTGTGGACTGGAATATTCAGTGGGAAAAAAATGATTACCGGAATGTCAATTGAAAAAACAGAATCTTTAATTTTCATTAAAAAGCTAATTGAAGAGGAAAGGATTAAATTAGTCACGGATAGGTGCTATAAATTGGAAAAGATTGCCAAAGCTCATGATTATGTTGAAAAAGGTCACAAAAGGGGAAATGTCATTATAACTATATGAATAATACATTCGTTCTACCTTTTTAGTAGATATTTAAAAATCCATACTCTTAATAGAAATGGTTAAAAAGGTGAAAAATGGATTCATATAGAATGCCAGGAATAATTGTGGGAGTATTATTCATAGAAGGGGATAATTTGAATTAAATGTCTACTGGCATTGTACATTCTTAACTTATTTTTTCTTTCTATTTTAGAATGCGTTATGCGGACAACTTTGTTGGCAGTTTAGGGCGGGCCCTGTCATGAGATATAAAAAATACAATTACTTCATATGTGTAGTGAAGAAAAAATAAAAAAAATTAAAGATAAATTGGACACCTTTATCTCAGATATCCATTTTTCACGGGTTTTAAACGATTTAGATTTTTTTAAGTACTCGGTTGGAGTATATTCTCTTTTTTCCAGAGATTAGACTTTAATAGTATTATTGCAAATATGGCCATGATTGCCATACCGTATATTCCAGGGCCAAAGCTGAATACTGAGTCTATTGGGGTCGCAATGAACATGTTAGCAGGTATTCCTCCTTCAACGTCGGTAATTAGGTGCAGTAATACTGCGATCCAGACGCTTCCGGTCTTTAATACGGCATAACTGAAAATAATTCCCATTACTATTGTACCAAATATCATGGCTAAATTTCCAAGTAAGGGTTGTCCGGGATAATTCATACCAAGTATGATAGTCCCACTATGCCATACTCCCCATATTATGCCGAGTATTAAAACGCCTTTATATCCTCCAAAAAGGGGAAATAATCTGTCTTGGAGGTACACTCTCCATCCGAATTCTTCTCCAAAAAATGTAGGCTACAATAATAGGCCATACATAATTGTAAGGGTTATAAATGACATAAAGTATTTAGTCAAGTTAAATTCTTTTCCAGGAACGCCTAAACCAAAGACATAGTTAAGAATTAGACTTACAAAGAGTATGACAAAATAGATCACGGGTATAATAATATAGAATTTAAGATTTTTTCCAATGAATAACTTGGCGGGTGTAAGTCCTTTTCTCCACTTCTTTTTCAAATTTAGTATTATCACAGCAATTAGTCCCAGAATTGCAATAATAGATGAAAAGACGGGTAATGCACCACCTATACTCCCCATAAGTGGGGTGAAATATCCTTCAAAGAAATATAGGATTGTATAAATCAAAAAGAATGTGAATATAACCTTGGTCTCCCTGGTTAGAGCTTTGGATTTAAAAAGGACCATACAAATTATGGCAACTGTTGCCGGAATCAACATATCGGTCCCAGAAACAGATTTTAAACCAAACATAAAAACAAGAAATTGAAGAAGATAAGTCGCTGCAAAGGTGATAATTAAAAAAACCAACAGCTCTTTTTTCAATTGCCCAATATTTAAATTTTCAATATTCAAATATGGATCCCCCCTTAACTATCTCTGATCTTCTATTATAATGACCATTCAATATAAAAATTTCTATTTCAGCTAAATATCTGATTTCTGCATTTTTTTCTTATAATGGGGCGTTATAAAGCTAAACAGAAATCTAAAAGTTAATTACATCTGGAAAGTTCTGGTTATCAGTCGTGATTATAGAACTAATGAAATTTGGAAAGTTGGATTATTCCCAATAAAGATGTATTCCTATATTTTGGATTATGTCATGTGGATACCTTTATTTACAGTGTAGGGTGCGAAGAGGTCATGAAATGTAAAAATAATCTTTTCAATTGGTTTGATGGATTTCTCAATCTTATTAAAATCTTATTAAATAATAGAAATTACTATTATGAATAATAAAATATTAAGTAGTACGATTGTAAATATTAATGAAGCATAATGTGGGATCGATTATGTAAATCGGTTGGTGATCAAATGGAAAAAGCAACCAAAATTTTAGGAATTTTATTGATTATAGTAGTTGTAGGAGTTATAAGTTATATAATGATATTTGGATTAGCCTTTGAGGGTAAAAAGAGTGATTTTTATATTCCCGTAGTCTCTGAAGATAATGTTTCAGCATATAAATCATCCTGTCCTGATCTAAACACATCTAAAGTTCTAAACGATCCTGAGTCATTAGTAGGGCAGAAAGTTAAAGTTAAAGGTTCACTCTTAAAAAAAGTAGAAAATTTTGATAATACAACAGATCTTCTTCTCAACGTTCCGGAACTTTCAATGGTATATCAAAATGGAATTTTAATTCACTATTCAGATAAAATAGCCTATACAGAAGGCGATATTCTTGAAGTTTATGGAGAATATGGTTTTCTTACAGTAATGGGAGATTCATCATCCGATGTTGCAGTTCCGACAATCAAAGGGGGATACATTGAAAAAATCTGATTGTAAATGTGAATAGAATTGTTCATTGGATGGATATCACTTACAAAATCATGTTTTTTTATTTTAGTATAGAACGCTTCATGGGAACACCTTTGTTCGCAGTTAGGGTGAATGTTGGTCATGAATTCTTAAAATAGCTTTAAGATTTTCAAATTTGTTATACTCGATTCCTATAGAAACATTAATTGACATGAAGAAATAAAAATTTTTATAAATCTATTATTGAGGGGATATCGGGGGGATTATATAATGGAATCGGCTGGAAAAATTAAAAAAGCAATAATAACTTTTTTAATATTAAACTTCGGTTTAAGCACTATTTTTTGGTATTTAACTGGTTCGGGGGGTAGTGTTTTGGCTGGTGGTGGACTTTACGTTGCTCTTTTAATGTATTGTCCGGCTATTGCTGCTATTATTACTAGTTTAATTTTCTATGGGAGCATTAGGGAATTCGGATGGAAGCCAGGTAAGGTTAAATATCTGGTAATGGGCTATGCTATTCCCCTAGTTTATGCCACCATAGCCTATGGATTATTCTGGATTTTAACTTCTGGAACATACACTGGGAAATTTCCACAATACAACTTAATTTATTGGGTTCTTATGGGAACAGTTACCACCATACTCGGTGGAGTTCTGGGGGAAGAGATAGGATGGAGAGGTTTTCTTGTGCCTCAACTGGCTAAAATCACCTCATTTACTAAAGTGGGATTAATTTCTGGAATCATTTGGGCGGCATGGCATTTTCCTTTACTTTTATTTGCAAATTATAATGCAGGTGTTTCCTTATGGTATTCGCTCCCTATGTTTACCATAACAGTTATTGCTATGAGTTTTATTTTGGCATGGTTACGGCTTATATCAGGGAGCATATGGCCAGCGGTTCTGTTACATGCCAGTTCCAATCTATTTGTGCAAAACTTTTTTGATCCACTAACCAAACAAACTGGGATAGCTAGGTACATTGTAGGGGAAACAGGAGTGTTAATGGCAGTGGTTATTATAGTATTTGCGTTCATTTTGTGGATGCAACGGGATAAACTGCCCGATACTTTGATAAAAAAAGCTCAAGAAAACAATCCAAACTCTTAAAATAGTTTTATCGTGATTTGAAAAGTGTTTTTCCCTCTTTATATGCGGCCCCCACAATTTCTCCTAATTTCCAGTATGAAAAGTTACCTGGTCCATTCATGGTTAATAACATGGGATTTATTTTAGCAAAATCCAGTACTCCCTCATTCACAAATTCCTCATCTACATATGTTTCCAGTACTTCACCAAAGAATATGTCACGATCAGGAAGATCAGCAGTTTTAACAAGTTTGCAGACCATGTTAACCGGACATTCACGGATCATGGGTGCTTTATCCACGGAACCAAAAAAAGATTCGAACACACCAGATTTATCGAAATCACGTCCGGAAACAAGCCCCAAATAATCTGTTCTAACCATTTGATCCACTGAGGGTATGTTAACGCTGAAATATCCATTTTCATTAATACCTATGTTGGTATAACGAGATCTCTGGGAACCAATAAAAATGTAAGTCTTTGGTCTCGGCGATAGAAGCCCAAAAGACCCGTAAGTAGCATAATTTATTTTTTTATTAACCATTGCACCCGCAATACAGATGGGCACAGGAAATGCAAAGTTCCCTGTTTTTATTTTATCCTGTTTTTTCATGATATTCCCTCAATTTCGATTATTTTTATTACATAATTCTTTTATCATGTTAAAATAAATAACCATGGGATTATGCAGATTATTAGAATGCGTTAAGGAATATCTTTGTCGGTTTACGTGAGGCCCAGGTAATGAGTTTTTTAAACTGGTTTAAAAGAAATTAGGTTGTTTATTATTTCATAAATTTTCATTTATTATTGGGAAAAAGATAAGTATATGTTATGACTAACTGACATTTAGATACAATTTTTCCATGGGGGAATATGGGTGGATAATAAGGGTATAGGGGGAATAGTGCTTAGTTTTGTTTTAGTGTTAGTTGTGGCTGGATTTTTGGTTTTTAATCAGCTTAATCCCAGCACCTCACCGGTTAATAATGCAATCGTAATGGTTAACCAAACTGGAAATAACAATACTACTAATATTAGTAATATTTTGCCTTTACATGGAGCTACGGTTAATGCGCTTGTTATGTCATCTTCGAGTGGTAATTTAATTACACAGAACCCTACACTATCCGCTCCTTCTTATATGGATACAATTTTAGCAAAGTTCGATATTTATGTGGAGAAGTTTTTCAGAGAAAACCTGATTCCCGCATCTGCAGTAATTATAGTAAAGGACGGGAACGTAATTTACCAAAAATGTCTGGGAGTAAAAGAGTATGGGGCTCAAGATGCTGTAAATGAAGACACTCTGTTCCAGATTGGATCATGCAGTAAGGCCATTACCTCAGCGAATATTGCCCAACTTGTTGATTTAGGTATTATGCACTGGAATGACACTGTAAGAAGTTATTTCACTCCCGAAGAATTCCAGTTATACAACACTTCAATTTCTGATGAAATTACCCTAAGAGACTTGTTATGCCATTGCAGTGGTCTACCTGCCAGTTCTGGTGATCAATTATGGATGTATTTTAATTATACATATCCTGATGTTTTATACCACGTAAGATATTTAGAAAATAACACAGTGTTTAGAAGCACTTTCCAGTATCATAATATTATGTATAGCCTCGCAGGTGAGTGTGCATATCGTGCTGCTGAAAATGCTGGTTTAGGATACAGTTCCTGGCAGGATATGATAAAAGAAATGATTTTCAAACCCATGGGGATGAACACTGCCACCGCAGACTTCAATGAGTTTTCAAATTCCTCTAATAGAGTACATACCTACGTGAATTTAAATGGAACAATAACTGAATGGGGTCCTTTAAATGTTGAAGAGATTAAAGGTGCAGGTTCTATTGCTTTTTCCATTAATGATATGGGTAAATGGCTTAAATTACAGCTTGCAAATGGGAATTTTAATGGCTTGCAAGTCGTATCCAGTGAAGAGTTAACCAAAACAAAAACCCCCCAGATTCAAATGGATAGTACTAATTGGTATGGTTTTGGTTGGGCAATTACTCCTAATGGAATTATAACTCATTCTGGAAACGTTCCACCATCTAAAACTTTGATATCATTAGATCCTGTTAATAATTTAGCTTTTGCAGTAGTATCTGATGAAGATAATTATGGAGTAGCATTTAATAAAGCATTGTATCTGTTTTTCAATAATTTATATCAAACTGGCCAAGTTAACGAGAGTATTTGGACAGAACTTAGGGATAGTGCTTCTGAGACAGCCAAAGAAACTACGGGTAAACTGCCAGATCCACCATCACCTCCTGAACCAGCCAAGAGTTTGAGTACTTATGTGGGTATTTATGTTAATACGTTCTATGGCAATGTAAATGTAACATCCAGTGGGGGTAAGCTAATTTTATTCATGGGTAACAGTACTGAACCTACAAATTTAGAACATTGGAGTGGAGATGTGTTTAAAATTGAAGATAATCCTTTTACGTATAATACTGCTGTAAATTTTACTAATATAGATGGTAGTGGAAAATCACAGCAAGTTACAGTGGATTATCTTGAAACTGGTTATGGTGCGAATGGTACCTTTAATCGGACGAGTTAAAATTTAGGAATGGGTGATTAATATGGATAATAAAATTTTAGGTGGGTTAATAGGGGTAGTAGTATTTGTTGCTATTATTGCGGGTGTTTCGATTTTTAATCCTTTAAATCCCAATATATCCCTGGTTAATAATACAATGATTACGGCTAATCAAACTGGGAACAACATTACTAACAATAGTGATTATATTCCTTCAACTACTTTCTTAACTTTTATTCCATCCTCAATGAGTCATAATGGTCAATCTACACCAGTTCCCAGTCCAACACCTAAGCCTGGCCCTTCTCCCGGCTCAATGGATCATATTATCAGTCTTTTTGATGCTTATCTTAAATCTAATTATGATCAATCTTTGATACCAGGTATGGCGGTAGTTATAATCCAAAATGATAAAATAATTTATATGAATACATTAGGAATTAGGGATCTGGCTTCTGGAGAACCAGTTGACGAGAATACTTTATTTGGGATATGTTCCATATCCAAACAATTTACCTCAACAAACATCGCCCAATTAGTAGATAACGGGTTGATGGGGTGGGAAGACTCAATAGCTAAGTACTATCAAGTTCCAGATGAATTCCTGTTATACAATGATTCTTATGTCACCAATAATATCACTATCCAAGATGTTTTGATGCATAACAGTGGATTGAGTAGGGAATTGGGAAATGAGTATCCTACCTACTTTAATGATTCATTTGATGAGGCTATTTTCAAGCTCCGATATGTAGAGAATGCTACTTCTTTCCGCAGTACATACGCATATAATAGTTTGGTTTATGCATTGGGAGGTTATTGTGCAGCACAGGCAAATAATACCACCTGGAATGAATTAATCAAGGATAACCTCCTGGATCCATTGGGGATGGACACTACAACTACCAGCTACTGTGATTTCTTGAGTTCATCAAACCATGCCACACCTTATAAACTTCTTAAAAACGGCACCATGGTGCCCTATGATATAATTCCTGATCCTGTTGGACCAGCTGGAAGTATATACAGCTCCATAAATGAGATGGCCAACTGGTTGAAGTTCCAGATAGCCGATACAGGGTATTATGATGGTGTGCAAATTGTTTCTAAAAAGGAGTTAGATGAGACACGCACCCCGCATATTAATGTTACTGACCCTCTTGATTTGGCAATGTATGGTTCAGAATATGGTTTTGGTTGGTTTATCCAGCCTGAAAATAAAGATCTTCCATATTATATAAGCCATCCCGGGGATAGTACCGATTTCCATGCTCAAATTACAATTTATCCATCACAGAATTTAGGCATAGTAATATTAACCAATGGAGGAGTATATGCCAATAATTTTAGAAGTGTCTTAGATTCTAAATTCAGGCAGTTGTTAATTGGTAATGAAAATTTTGATCCATGGCCTGCTACAAAAAATGCACTTGACGCTGTATGGAAGCCTGAATCTCCCATACTACCTTTAGTAAGTCCAACACTGAATTTAACTGGTTATACTGGTGTGTATTCCAACATGATCTATGGAAACATAACCATCACATCATCAAACGACAATTTAATCTGTAATTATGGAACCAATGAACAAGCCTTTAATTTAGAACATTTCAATGGTGATGTGTTTAATGAACCTTACAATGATTTCACATTTAACTTCACAGACATTTCCAATGATCAAACTAATAAATTAACAGTTTCATTGCCGGACTATACCACTTATCCATCCAACAGTACAACAGCCTTTAACCGTACCAATAGCACCTGAAACTTCCGACTTTATTGTATACATGTAAGAAATATTATTAACAGAAATTTAATGGGGGATTGAATGGAAACTACAAAAGAAAATATTTCAACAGTTAAAAAATCTATTATTTGTTTTGTGCTACTAACTTTTGCCATTAGTGGCGTTATCTGGTTTTTAATGGTTAGTGCCGGAATGACACTTGTATATAACATATTATTAATGTGGACCCCTGCAATTGCCGCAATAATTACTGCTTTAATATTTTTCAGGAGTATTAAAGGCTTTGGATGGGGACCTGGGAAAATTAAATATTTGGCTCTGGGTATTATCTTACCCGTATTGTTGAGCATCTGTACCTATGGATTGTTCTGGCTAATGGGAGGGGGTCTTGGAACCTATACCGGAAAATTTGGAAATTTATTGATCTTCAGTATCATAGTAAGTATATTATTGGGATTGGGTGAAGAGATTGGTTGGAGAGGTTTTTTGGTACCTCAACTTGCTAAATTAACCAATTCATTTACGGAGATAGGATTTCTCAGCGGTATAATATGGGCGCTGTGGCATTTCCCTGTTATATTAATGGGGGCCTATGTTGCAGAAGTTCCATTATGGTGGTCGTTACCCATATTCTTCGTTGGAAACATATTATTTGCCTTTGTATTAGCATGGTTAAGATTGAAATCTGGTAGTATATGGCCGGTGGTGTTATGGCATGGACTCGATAATAATCTGCTCAAGGTATTTGCTCCATTATTTGCTGGGGGCGCATCAGCATATTATGTGGGAGAATCTGGAATTATCACCATAATACCCATGCTCATACTGGTAATTGTATTATGGTACTACAGGGATAGATTACCTGATCTAAGAATTAAAAAGGATGAGAAGGTGAATTCTTGAATTAAATTTTTTTCCCAATCTACTAAAAAAGGAAATGAGACCAAAGAGGAGGGTAAATACTCTAAAAATTGTAAAATAATAACTTCCAGAACTTCTCCCAGGGAAGTTAAATTATTCTACCCTCCAAATAAGGATGTTATGTGCCATTCATTTCTCTTATGGTTTTTAATAGATAATATGGGGGGGCATACAAAACCCATTTATCCATAAACCCCATCATATCCATCATTTACCAGATTTCCTGTCCATGGTTAAAATGAACAGTCAATATCTTACTTGGGTCACTGGTCTCTTCCATGTTAGGTATCTTTACTTCAGCGAGACTTCCAAAGCCAGCAGGCACATAAAAGGTAAAGTCCAGAAGATCTGCACCTTCAGAAATTGCATCTAAATATTTCTTAATTGCAGCGGGATCTGAAACAGTCTGTTTAACACTTCCGGTATATTTACCTCCATTTAAAGTTTTATCTGCGTAACTGAACACTGTCCCATAAAAAGAATTAATGCTAAGTTGATCCGGTGATAATCCACCATACAACATTTCTGAGTAAAGGGTCCATTCTGCAAGTTGCCAGCTAGGCCACATACCTTTTCCCCAATTCATCCCAGGGACAAATGGATCTGGAGTTATGGTTTCATTTTTGGACATCTCATATGCGTGGGTGGCTATAAGCATTAATGAAAATGCCTTTGCGTAATCACAGCCTTCCTGATTCCAGTTTTTATTACTATTTTTAACAATATCCTTCATATTATAAAAACTGCCCTTAAGAGGGCCTTCAGTTAATTGGATATCCATTGCACGTGCTAACATTATGAAAAGGTGAGTATCAAATGCTTTTTTACCCCGTTCATCGTAATAAATGATACCATTCCCGGTTTCATCATACCCATCCATGAATTCTTTAACTATTGATGAACCATTTAAGCTATCATGTGATTCTGCATAACTGAGCAGGGTTTTCTGCATATCCCATATCATACAGCTGGGGTTGTAATACATGGTATCAGTCATGAGTTCTGTGAACTTTGCGTTTTCAATCCTACCCAGGTGACCAGCCAGAGAAGCCAGGGGAGTGTTAGTTACGCTATCCCAACCGGTGATATAATACTGTTGTTGACCTATACCTCTTTTTTCAGCATATTGATACAGATTATACCTGAAAAGAGGTGAATCCAGTCCTTCAAAAGTAACAATATTTTTCCCATCAACCTTGGCCACAGGTACCTGATGAACGAACTCTGTGTTCCAGTTATTCTCCTCTTTAAGTTTTATTCCAATGGACATGGGAATGGTCTTAAAACAGTATCGTGCACATACAAAGTCCAGTGCAACACAGTCTAATGATGACCAGATATATCCTTCAGGAATTCTAACTGCGATACCTTCTGGATTATGGTTAAGGTTGATCATGTCAATTGAATCAGAGATGTGCACCATGAAAACTCCCTGTTCCTGTGTAGCTCGGATTACATCTGCCTGAGTACCTGCCATCCCTGCGGTTTTTTTAAGAACATAATCTCCATGTTCATCTTTTCGAGGTAAGTCGGTTTCTTCATCTATTTCCACTACCCATGGCATGTGGGGTAGTTTCCCTTTGTAACTAGGAGTTGCCGATGAGGGCATAGCATATTTATAGGTTTTACCATTTTTGGTAGGGCATTGGGTCGGATAGAGGCCTATACCCAGATTTTTAATGGCATTGGTAAGGAGGTCCTGAGCATGTATCTTCATTTTAGGAACGTTAACCAAAACGCAGCCCGGATAATCATTGATATCATCTTTATCTTGTGGATTACCGCCTATAATTACTTTGTGAAGGGTAATCTCCGGGAAATTTGCTCCCCCTGGAACCGGCACAGTCCGTCCTCGGGACTCATCTTCAAGCTTGTTTAGATCATAAATCATCAACCTGTTTCCGGCCTTACCTGGTGTATAATATTTTCCAGATACACTATCATCATAACCATTCATGGGGTCATCTGTATGGGATGAGGGGTGATGTTCTTTAAGGTACTGACGGACGAAGTAAAATCCCCAGCCCATATAAAAATCTCCAGATCGTCCTTCAAAGATCGCTTCTGAGGTGATGGTTTTTCCTGATATTTCGCTAGCTAAAAGGGCCATAAAAATGGAAGAGGTAGAAGCTTCACCTAATGCCATCTGGTGATAATCAATATCCAGGTTATCGTGGAACCACCGCATTAAGGCAGCTATAACTGTCCAATCAGTACAGATCGGTGCGCCCAGATCTTCACCATGAGTAATATGGTCAATTACTTGAGGTCCTACTAAATTGGGTTTGAAAAGTATTTTTTTTCCATTTTCTATCTCTGACTGCACCGTACTGATAAAACCTGTTTCATTGTCAAGGGAATCTAGGGAGTAATCAAGATTATCATAGATATAATCAATTTTGTTTACAATTGCTGTCCATGCTGCGCTATCTGCATCGTCAATCACCTTCTGAAGTAATTTAGGTACTTCATCATAAGCACGCGAAGTATCCATTCTTACCCCACAGACCGGTGATCCTTGCAAGTCAGTCTCTTTCTTTCCAATCTCCGAATCCACCAGATTCCCTTTCACATAATTCCCAGTTACATCCATATTTAATCACCTCGAAATATCAGTAGTAATTTCCACCTTTTTCATACGCTGCCCTGCGGTTGTTTGCCATTTGTAACAGGATTTTATCTGCTTCCGGGTCTTCCAGGGCATATTTTTTCCATAAATCGATCAGTTGGTCTTCAGGTACAACAATAATTCCCTTATGCTCTGCAACCCGGTCCAGAATGAGATTTGCTGCTTTATCAACTGGATAAGCATCTTCAGGAATCTTTATTTCATCATGAGTCTTACCATCAATTGATTTTTTAAAGATAGGTGTTGCAATGTTGGATGGGCAGATAGTTGAAAAATGAAGGCCTTTTTCTGCATACTCATATCTTAAAGATTCAGTGAGGCCTGTGACACCAAATTTTGTAAGTGAATAAAGTGCTTGAAATGGGAATGGAATGATTCCTGCAATAGAGCTGGTGTTGATGATATGTCCATATCCCTGTTTTAGCATTATGGGCACAGCAGTATCAACCCCGTAAATAACACTCCAAAGATTGGTGTCAATGATAGTTTTCCAGTCTTCAAGTGTAGCAGTTTCAAACTGTAATGTACCACCTATTCCTGCATTATTAAATAAAAAGTCTAAGCTACCTGTTTCCGTTGCAGTATCTTGAATTGCATTCTGCACTTGTTTCTGATTGGTCACGTCCACAGTGAGTGTATTAATCCGATCCCCATATGTTGAAAGTTGTTCCGCGGCAGCTGCAACCTTTTTGGGGTTACGTCCTGCCATGTACACAATTCCTCCTCTTTTTAAAAGCTCTTCACTTAACGCATACCCAATGCCCGAGTTTGCACCGGTTACAATACAAATCTTATTTTTATAGTACTCTAAATTGTTCATAGACAATCAGCTCCTTACCTGCTTTTTTATACAGTTGTTACTCCTTATTCTATGGCTCTGGCACTTATTGTATGAGAAATGCCTTTATTTCCATTAATTATACTTCGAGTAATCCAAAACCTCCGAAAACGTAATTTTCAAGAAATTTTGTATCGGTTTGATAAGTAATGACTAAAGCGGTTGATTTTGGCCTGGGATTGAACCTTTCCTCTCCAAAATGCATTGTCATTTGATAAGTGAAATGTTTTCTTGGTTTAAACATAATATGTTCCTATTTATTGTTATTCTGATGCTACATACTAACATATTAAACTTTCGTATCTATAATTGGTCAAATTGCTCTTAAATGAGAATATTGTCGTTTTATTACATAAAAAAGCGAAAAATGGTTGTTGTTGAGGTGAGGGATCTGTAACGGCTATAATGCACTGAACTTGTATTTTTAGATAATGTGTTTCCACACTCTTTGAATAAACTCAGGCATTGCGGACATGGTATGTAACTTTAAGAAAATTGTTTCAACTTTCAGAAAATTGTTTTTGTAGAATTAGCTTCAGGATAAAAAAAACCATTGTTGTTGGAAAGATGGTTTCAGATTCATGGTTTCAGATTCATGGTTTCAGATTCATGGTTTCAGATTCATGGTTTCAGATTCATGGTTGAGCAAATGGTTGAAAAGGTGTTAAATATGTTTTTGGGTATCCTGGAACATCTTCTTTGGGTTTGATTGAGGATATTAAAAAGAATAAAAAAATTAAATACATACAGGTAAAACAAGAACAAACTGCAGATTTATGGTTTCTGCTAATTGAAAATTGACTGGAAAAGTGGTTGAAAATGTGTTAATGTAATAAATATCCCTTATGAAAGATTATGATTTACAAGATTATGATTTAACCTATGGTGAATTATTGGGCTACTTTTGCAAAGATGAAGAATCAAGATAAAATCATTATTCCTTTCTTACCCTCTTCTAATTCATTTAATTGCATAAATAATCATTAATTCAGGGGTTAGATTTTTTCCATGAATTCTTCTATCCACCTTTTTTCGGCCTTCAAGTTACAAACAGATCTGGTGTAAATAGCTATAAAATTGCCAGGTATCCTATTTTTTTCCTGCGATTGTATGGAGCATTCTAATAATTGAATACGTTCTTCAATTGATTTTAAATAAAGTTCAAGACTTCCCATTATTTCTTCAGAGCTTAAAACATGTATGTTTGCAAGTCCCAGATCAAATGGATGAATTATATTACTTTCGCCTGATAAAAACGACTTTATTTTCCTTTTAAGGATAATTATGCCTTTATCAGTTATGTAATAGATTTTTTTAGGGGGTTCTTCTTCTGAATCTGAGGTCCTACTTTGCACCAGTTTTTTTTCTTCCAGTTCTTTTAAAATACGGGGTATGGATGAAAATTTTATATCTGCCCATCTATTCATTCCTCTTTTGGCCATGATCTCTGGTATTCGATGGGCGTAATGATGGTGTTCGTAGAGCACTCCCAGTACAGCAGCTTCAGGGTTGGAGATTTCGTTCATGTGTTTAATAGATATTTGTTCTTAATAAAATTGCAGATATTACAGATACTGGAAAACCTGTTTATTTGTGTTTTAAGTGAGTTATTTTGGGGCCCAAATTCACTAAATTGTGGTTATTAACCCGACAATTATCAATCTGGGTTATTTTTATTTAAAAAAAATACAGGGTTATTTATAACCCTGCTCTTTCAACAATCACATCTGCAACATTTTCAGCTGATTTGAAGGGGAAATCCTCTGCAGTTAGCACCTGCCCGGCATCACCTGCTTTCAGCTCAACATCCCCTGATTTACAAGTGGTTTCTGCCCCATCTGGAAATGAGGATAACAGTGCTTCTGGTGTTGTTATGGGGAAATCGGCTTCTGCCAGTGCTCCCACAATCTGTGTATGTATTTCTTCTTTAACTCCCATTTTTATCATCTCCATGTTTTAACTAATCCTAACTATAACTATAGTTAATTAGAGATATATACTAAACCGTCATTAAAATATACTAAGTGCACTTTTATACACAAATATAACCTTAAGGGTTATAAAGAAACCTTTATTATCTGCTTATTATCTATATAAAATACATGGAAAATGTGGATAAGGTGAGTAATTCTGGAATTTACAATACTCCTACTAAATTGGAGGCAATACACCAAGATATTAAACGGTTAATGGAACGATCCAACCAGGAATATCTAAATTTAATGATGGCAAATTTAAGGAAGGATTTTTTAGATTCATTAACTGCTTACATTGATGGTGATATTGAAAATGGTCTGGAAAAGGGGATGGTTGATCCATGCCCCATGAGAGACACCTGCAAATCAATATTCACTGATTTTTTAGAGGATAATTCAAAAAACATACGGCAGGGAAATATTTCCAATGAGGTTATCACTGGAAAAAGGGATGAATTGGGGAAAATACGAAAAAAGGCATCTTCTGATGATTGTGATATCTGTTTTAATGAAGTTAACTCTCTTTTTGAAAAACAGCTAAATCTAATAGGTTCTTTACAGATATACAATTCTAATGATGGAATAAAAACAGAAATATCGGTTATTAATGAGGAAGTAATTGTTAAAAGTGTACTCGAGCCTTTATCCAATAAAATGAGACTGCAGATACTTAAATCAATGGCCTCCAAGACCTATAGCTTTTCAGCACTTTCTGAATTAACCGGACTTCGCGGTGGTAACTTACTGTTCCACATCCAGAAACTCCTGGAAAGCGATCTCATCATTCAGCGACATGAAAGAGGGGACTACATGATCACCAAAAAGGGATTCAATGTAATGTCAATGCTCGCTGATTTTCAAAAATGTCTGGAAGATTGATAATAACTGGATGGTTAATCAACGCTTTGTTTTTTGATAAAAAGAGCACAGGGCAATAAATAACTGATTATTTATTAAAGATGATTATTTGTACTGTTCTTCGAATGTTATTTTAAATTCTGTTCCATTATCTCTGTTTAATTCAAGTTTACCATCAATCTGGCGGGTTAAATTATTCACTAACTGTAAACCAAGAGTGGATGTGTTTCGAAAGTCCAGATCCTCCGGGAATCCAACACCTGTGTCACTCACTGTAAGAACAAATATGTCTTTCTCTTTGTGGAAGTTTATAGTGATTTCTCCTTCTTTACCATCTATGAATCCGTGCTTCATGGAATTAGTCAGGAGTTCATTGACAATAAGGCCCAATGGAACGGTGGTATTGATATCCACCATTAAATTTTCCACATTCAAATTAAGCCTAACCTTACCTGGATCTGTTACATAGGTGTGGAAAAGGTCATTAGCCAGTGTTCGGATATAGTCACCGAAATCAATCCTTTTTAGATCGGTAGATTGGTACAATCGTTCATGAATAAGTGCCATGGATCTGGCACGGTTTTGACTTTCCCTGAAAATATCCAGAGCTTCTTTATCCTTGATATACTGGGACTGGAGGTTTAATAAGCTGGATATAACCATTAAATTATTCTTAACTCTATGGTGTATTTCTTTAAGAAGCATCTCTTTTTCTTCAAGAGATTCTTTCAATTTTTCTTCTGCCATTTTGTGCTCTGTAATATCTTGCACAGCCCCATAAACACGTGCACTGTGGCTTTCAGTTGCTGGGATAACTCTGATATGAATTGCCAAAAAACGTATCTCACCATCCCTGCGAATAATCCTGTTTTCAAAATTCGTGCCAAAAGTAGGTTCACCACTAGCAAAGGACTTTTTCATTCCCTCTGCAATGAATTGAGCTTCTTCAGGGTGTACATATTTTTTTATATACTGTTCTATGGACATGTGATAACCGCCTTCAATCTCTGCGGTTGTGTCCAGCATGGAATAAAATTTGTCATTAAATATGAACATCTGTTTATAGGGATCGAGTTCCCAGTTGGCCAAATGCGCTAAATCCATAGCATTTGACAGGCGGATTCGACTTAATTTAAGTGCTTCTTCTGCCTTTTTACGCTCAGTTATATCCCTTCCCATTATTAAAACCATTTTTTGGCCTTTGATTTCAATAAGGAATGAAGTTGTTTCAGCAGATATCACATTGCCATCTTTCTTTTTGATTTTAAATTCCAGTGGTTCCCCGTATTGGTCTTGCGCAAGTTTGGCCATGGCTTCTGCTACTTTAAGGCTTTCTTCTCCACTAACTAAATTTAACTCATTAACAGTTTTACCCAGAAACTCTCCCTTTTTATAACCTATAAATCCCTCTACAGCTTTGTTACCATCTAAAATTTTTCCTTCAAAGTTACTAATAAAATAGGGGTCTGGGGCATATTCAAATAATATTTTTAATCTTTTTTCATTCTCTTTTATGGTTTCTTCAGCTTTTTGTCTCTCCGCAACCTTCCAAACCCCATCCATCAAAAGTTCGAGTTGTAACACATCTGTTTCAGTGTAATCTGTATCTTTGTTGCCCACTGCTACCACAGCAACGATTTCATCACCACTGAAGATCGGGATTGTCATGAATTTGTAGAGTTGTGAATGGCCTTCAGGATAACCCTTCTTAAGGGGGTGGGGTGTTTGGAAGTCGTTTAAAATTATTGGTTTTCTTTGACGAACTGGTTCACCCCAGAGGCCTGTTTCATCCAAGTTAAAAACTTTGGGCAGGGGACTGATGCTGCAATCCTTCATAACTCCCTGAGACCATGTATTTAAGACAAATAGCTTTTTATCACTCTGATAGTGGGCAATATAACCTATTTTGCTTTCTGTTAACTGGATGGCCTCTTCAAGAGCATAATCAAAGAATTCTTCAACAGACTCGCCCCTATATTGAAGTATCCTGACCAAACTCTTCAATCTACTCTGATTTTTTTCAAGTTCTTCTTCATATTGTTTTATTTCAGTTAAATCATCGTAAACTGTAACTATATCTCCTGATGGAAGTTTATATACGTAATTTTCCCTCCATCCCCATATTCTTTCATCTTTATAAATGGAAACTGGAAGTTTTCCTGGTTTTCCAGTCCTCCAAACTCTTTGGAATACTTCAAAAATCCCAAATTCCACAACACCCGGAAATACCTCAGTAATCTTCCTGCCGATAACATTTTCCCTCTTAATTTGTTCAATTTTTTCTGCTGCTTGATTGAAATCCTTAAATATGAAGTTTGATCCGTTATCAACTGCATTATATACAGCCACAGCACTTTTACTATTCTCAAATATGGCTCTGTATTCCGCTTCAGAATTTTTAAGGGATTCTTCAACTAATTTACGCCCAGTTATATCTCTTAAAACCCCTTCAATTCCAATGGGTTGATTACTTGAATCAAGAATAAAATGAACATTAGCTGAGATATATACCAGTTCTTTTTCAATGCCCCTTAATGTAATTTCATAATCTGAAACTTCTCCCTTTTCCTGAAGAACTTTTAAAAGTGTTTTCCTATCGTCAGGATTAAGGTAGAGCATATCTACGTGTCTACCAACCAATTCATTTGGTTTGATTCCAAAATATCTTTCAACTGAGGGGCTGATTTCAATAATTTTGCCCTTGATGTCAGTTTGGAAGAAAACATCCTGTACATTTTCGAATATAGTCCGATATTTCTCTTCACTTTTTATTAAAGCTTCTTCGGCTTTTTTACGGTCACTTATGTCACGAGATATTGCAAGACAGACTCGGCGTCCTTTATAAGTGATAAGATGATTGTTAATTTCTACATGTATTCTTCTTCCGTCCTTGGTTAAGTGAACGATTTCAAAAGTGTTATGGCCTTTTTCAATGAGTGCGGATGCATTTCCTGGCATTTCAACTCGTTTATCTGGAGCTACTATATCTGGAGGGCTCATATTCAACATTTCGTCACGGGTGTAACCTAATCTTTCACTAGCCAAATCATTCACTTCTAAGAATCTTCCAGGCATACCATCATTGTTCATCAAGTTTAAGGAGATCATATCGTTGGCATTGTCAAATATTAATCTAAACTTCTCTTCGCTTTCTTTAAGAGCCTCTTCTCCCCTTTTTCTCTCTGTGATATCACGGGCGACATGCACAACCCCCATCAGTTTCCCCTCTGAATCGTGTATCGGTGAGACACTCACAATAAAATCCCCACCGATGCGATCCTCGTGAACCTCGATAGTGTGTTCCTGACCATCTTCTAGCAGTTTACGGAGTGGACAAAATGATGGTGGTTCATCTAATCCATGTATCGCCTTATAACAATGAATTCCAATGGCTTCTTCAGGATCCACACTTAACCTATCCGCCATAGCCTTGTTTACGCGAACTATTCTAAAATTAGTATCAAGTATGGCTATCAAATCTGGAACAGCGTGGAATGTGTGTTCCCATTCCTCTTTTGCATGAATAAGTGCATCTTCAATCTTTTTTCGTTCTGTTAAATCACGGATTATGGAGGTGAAATAAGTATTTTCTCCAGATTTCCAGGATGAAATTGACATTTCACATGGAAATTTAGTTCCATCCTTTTTTAAACCAACAGCCAGGGAAGTTTTCCCGGTTCTATGCACTTCCCCGGATTTAAATGATTTCATTCCCTTTACATGACCATTTTTATGTTCTGGGGGAATGAGGATAGATACGGGTTTGCCTGAGAGCTCAGAAGCAGAATAACCGAAAAGTTCCAGCAAACTATGATTGAAGAAGGTGATGATTCCATTAGAATCTGCAGTGATAATGGCATCTATAGCAGATTCAGCAACAGCACGGAATTTTTCTTCACTTTGTCTAAGATTTTCGGCGGATTTCTGTCGTTCTGTAATATCAATACAAAACACTGTAAGTCCTATTATATCATCACCAGATTGTATAGGATTATATATATTCTCCCAATACATCCTACTGAGTGTTTCTTCCCCATATTTTTCAATTTCTATGAAATTTTCACCAGAAAACACCCGATCAAAGTTTATTTTTGCTTTTTGACGATCTTCTGGATAAGAAATGTAGTCTAACATGTTTTTACCAGTTTCAATATCCACGCCCCATATATTTTTCATGGTTTGACTATGGGTTTGGTTGAAGAAGATGTACTGATAGTTGCGATCCAGTGAAAAGGCGATTATATTTTCAGGACCTTCAAAAATAGAATTAAGAATAGCAGTAGAATGATTTATTTGTTTATTTGCTGTTTCAACTTTATCATTATCATTAATCTGATTAGTTCCCTTTAATTCTGGTTGTTTTTTTAATTCATTTGAAAGATTTTTTTTATCATCTGAATCTTTCAATTTCAAACCCCCAATTTAAGGTGTAAATAATAGATATCTATCTTATATTATTGATTCCAATGATTATAACAATTTGCATATTATTAAAAAAATATAGTTGTTACAATACTATTTTAAAAGGGTATTTTCCATAATAAAAGCTTTTTATTTGATTAAATCCAATATTTTGTAGTTCCATAGTTCATGAAAAGTGAATCATCAACCTAATTAAGTTCACATTAAATTCCTGAACATTTAATTACCAGTTTCTGACTCCCAAATTTCAATACAATCTTCGATGGTTAAAGAAGTAGGACTTTCCACAATTTCTGATTCTAATTTGGTTTTTTGAAGAGAATCTCTCAGGGGACCGTACATATTGGCTGCTTTAAGTTTGATTTCCCTGAGATTTAATTCATCGTAGAGATCCTCCAGCATCTGGGTTCCAGAATGATCAATGAAGGATGTGGCCTCAAAATCTAGAATAAGTAGTTTTGTATCTGCATATTCATGATCTACCATGTTAAGAATGTTATTTTTTATGTCTTCGGTGTTTAGGAATATCTGAGATCCATCCACTCTGATAATGAGAATCTGTGGTATTATATGTGCTTCTGGTCGTCTTTTAATATCTAAAAACTGATCTTTACCTGGCATTTTACCCAGCACTGCTATGTGGGGATTGTACATTTTCTTGATCAAGCCCACCACCGATAGTATTACTCCAATCACTATACCTTCCAGTGCCCCAAAGAACAACACAACTAGCAAGGTAACGATGGCAATGGCAAATTCTATCTTACTGAAATTGTAGATCTTGCGAAAGTGAGGTAGATCAACCAGGCCCTTTATAATAAATATTACAATGGCTGCCAGTATGGTCTCAGGTAAGTTGGTAAAAATACCCGTTAAAAATAACAGGACCAATAGAATAACTAGTCCAGATATGGCTCCTGCCAGCTGGGTTTTAGCACCACTATCATTATTTATTGCAGTTCTCGATAGTGCCCCACCTATAGGTAATCCCTGGAACAGCCCTACCGCAACATTTGATATGCCTAAAGCTAATAATTCCTGGTTTTTGTCAATTTTATAACTATTTTTGGCTGCGTATTCTGCTGCAAATAAATATCCTTCCATGTAACTTATGAGAAAGACAGTGACCGCCAGTGTAATTAAAATATTCACATCCAACAGGGAAGGATCGGGAATTACAAGGGAGGGTAATCCCTGAGGGATTTGACCTACCACATTCACCCCTAAAGAGATCAGATTGGTAAAAGTAATGAGTACCGTTGATCCTAAAACCAAAAAGAGAGTGTTAGGTAGTTTTGGGAATTTTTTGGTGGCAAAATACAAAAAAAGGATTCCACCCACACCAACTGCCAGGGAAGGTAGGTTAGTTTGATCTATATGGATTAAAAAGTAGTATATTCGTTGGAAAAAAGTCCCAGATCCGCCTGCTATACCAAATAACTTGGCAATCTGGCCTGAAGCAATGAATAATGCTATACCTGATAGGAACCCAGTTAGCACTGGTTTGGATATGAATTTAACTATGAATCCTAATCTCAAAACCCAGGAGGCTATGGCCAGAAGGCCGGCTATAACTGCTATCAGGGATGCAATCATGACATACTGGGAAGCATTGGGGATCATGAGAGAACCCAGTGTGGAACCAACCAATATTGAAAGGGTGGAAAGGGGCCCCACTGACAGCTGACGGGATGTTCCAAAGATTGCATAGACAAAAACCGCAACCATAGCAGAATATAATCCAATTTCAGGGGGTAGATTAGCTAAAGATACGTATGCAATGGATTCTGGAATTATAAAAGCACCAACAGTAATCCCTGCTATTATGTCCGGCCGTAACCAGTCTTTATTATAGTTTCTGGCCCATTTGGTTATGTGGAGATATGATGATGGGAATTTCATAAAGGATCCTGGAAAATTCTAAAAATTGTTTTAATACATATCTGTTGATCTTTTTAATTAAAATTAATTAATTTTTAGCTTTATCATGATTAAGCAAATTAATTTCACCATTTTCTTGTAAATCATTTTTTTATAATAAGATTAAATGATAAAATTGATTATTGTTCATGAATATAACTTTAAACATGGTTAGATTGGGGTAGATTCTATGGATAATAATGGCACAGAAAAGATTCCTGACGAAGCAGAAGAAGAAAAGTTATCTGCCCAGATGGAAAAACAGTTATCTCCCCGTAGATCTTTATTTAGAATTTTAACTGCTATTATGGCATTCATCTGGTTTCTGGCAGGGGGTTCAGCTCAAACAGTTCTATCATTATCTGGAGGAGCAATGGGCCTATCTGGTGTGGTCACTTTCCTCCTTAAAAATCCTATTTCATTTTTGATAATAGGGTTTATAAACGTTGTTTTAGGATTAATCCTTTATATTTTTGCCATTTCTTTTATTCTGGTATCAATTTTCCATTTTTTATGGTCAATCAGATGGTTTTATGGTTATAGGAAATACCGGAATTTAAAAGTTTCACAAAAAATACCGAACCACGAATGAAAATTAGGAGTATCCTGAAAAAATGTTGAATTAGTATGAGAACTGGTTTGGGTTATGAAGTGGCATTTAGGGCCATTTGAACTAGTATTTAGTTATAGGATTTAGTATTTGGCCTATTAAAACTGGTATTTGGCTAATGAAATTTAGTATTTGGGGCAGAATAAACTAATATTTGGTAGTTATATTTTATTTTTCATTTTCATCTATAACTTTCTGCACCAGGGCAGAGTCAACATAGGCCCTGACTTCAATAAATACCTCATCTTGGAAGTAAACCACCCAGCAATAAGTGTTGTTAAATGGTTTTCCATTTAAGGCAGTGGAAACAGATTCCATTTCCACCACTGCAGTATCATCCTGGATGAGAATATTTTTAACCTTTAAAATAACTCCCTCTTCCAGTATTCGGTTTAATCGCTCAAATGTATGGGAAATGAAATCTTCTTTACTATGATAAGTTCCAGCAAGGGGATGAGTGCCCATAACAGTCCAGGAAACATCATCTGAAACCTGCTCGAAAAAATTGTCACTGTTTCCAGTTTCAAGGTTTTTAAATAGATTCTCCACTTTTGCAATGTTCATCATATTTTCACTCTTCACATGCGTTTAGTTTTATTTTTAAACCATTAAACAATCTCTATAAAAAATTGAACAGATTTAAGCCCTAATTTTAATTAAAACTAAATTCTTTCTTTGTAAGTTAATTCCGAGAAAATAATTTTGAAACTGGTGCCATGATTTTGATTGAGTTCTATTTCGCCATTAATTTGACTAACTAAACTATTTACGAGTTGTAATCCCAGTGATTCGGTGTTTTTAAAATCAAGGTCTTCTGGAAATCCTATACCGTCATCACTGATGATCAGTTCATAATTTTTCCCACGTAATTTAAGTGATAAAAAGATTTTTCCTCCCCTTCCGGAGGGGAATGCGTATTTAAGGCTGTTGGATATTAATTCGTTAATTATGAGTCCGCAGGGCACTGCTGTTTCTATATTCAAATTAACATTATCAATTTCAATTATTGGCGTAATCTGGCTTGCAGGGGTTGAATATGATGCAAATAAATCTTTAATTAAGCTTTGAACATAATCAAAAATGTTTATAAGGGTGAGATTGTGGGACTGGTATAATTTTTCATGGATCATTGCCATGGACTTAACCCTATTTTGACTCTCCATGAGGACGTTAACTGCCTCTTCTTCATCTACATACTGTTTTTGAAGGTTTAAAAGACTGGAAATAATCTGCATATTGTTTTTAACCCGGTGATGAATTTCCTGCAGGAGAACTTCTTTTTCTTTCAGGGAATCTTTAATCTTATTTTCTGATATTTTACGTTGGGTTATATCGCTGCAGATCAACAAAATATAGGTTATTTCACCCTTTGTTTTCACAGGGGTCTGTTTTATTTCAATCCAGCGAATTTTACCATTATAATCATATATCCTGGATTCATAAGGGTCAATATTTTTACCAGAAACAAAATATGAAAACATTTCCCGGTGGGATATAAGTTCTTCTTCAGGAAAGATGGTTAAGTCCATGAAATGCTTTCCCACTAACTCCTCTTTAGACAGGCCAGTGATCTTGGCGGCTGCAGGATTCACATCCAACAGATATCCATCCAATCCCAGGAGTATGGTATAATCAGGATCAGATTCAAAAAGAGCTCTGTATTTTTCTTCACTCTCTTTTAAAGCTTCTTCAGCAATTTTTTTGGTTGTTATGTCCTCTATAAAACCTTCCAGAGATATTTCTCCATTTTCATCCTCAACACCTACTCCTCGCTCCCAAACCCATCTTATCTCATTTTGGCGAGTTACTATTCTGTAGGTAGTTTCGTAAGGTTCATTTTTATTAAGGGCATTTTGAACATTGTCCCAAACATGTTCACGGTCTTCTTCTAAAATCAAATCATTATATGATTTTTTGGTGTTATTTATAAGGTCAGAAGGGTCGTAACCAGTTATTTCTTTGCACTGATGACTCATAAATGTCATTGTCCATTTATTATCATTTAGGCAATGGTATACTATGCCTGGTAAGTTTGAAATAAGGTTAGACCACTGATGCTCTCGTTCTGTGGGATCAGGAATGGTCTTAAGGAGTGATCTGTACTTTTCTTCACTCTCAATTAACTCTAGTTCTGCGGTCTTTTTTGAAGTTATATCCTGAAAAAATATGTTAAATCCATTTTCATGTGGAAAAACACGAACATTATACCAAATGTTAAGGTTAGGTTCATCAAAAAAAGTTTCAAATTCAAATTTTTCTCTTTTTGTTAATTCTTTTTTATTAATTAGCTGGAGGTATACCTCATGAAAAACAGTATTGGGGAGTTGTGGTAAAGCTTCTAGAAAATTTTTACCAATAATGTCCCCTCTTTTTCTTCCTGAAAACTCTTCTGCGAGTTTATTCATATAGGTTACTGTGAAATTAAGGTCTACAGAAATAAAAGCATCACTTATACTCTCCAATGCGTCTACAGGTTCATTAATTTTCTTTTTAGGAGACAAAGTAAACCCTCACTTAATTATAATCTGCATTGGTTTGTATTTATTTTTTACCATCTATGTGAATCAATATTCACAATTTGTTGTGCTGGTTTTTAAAAAGAGTAAACTTAATTAAGTATAAACCCTTACTTAGAAAATCTAGTATAGTAAACTCGGGGATTTTATTTTATAAGATAAAAAAAATAAAATCATAAAAGAGACGGGCATGATCTATGTAAATTAGTCATGCAATAATGTAATATGATGATTTAGTTAGTGTAGTTGTATATATATAGTGATATTTATGGAAGGTGAAGGTTTACTCTGGTGGTTGATAGCGGGAACGCGTGGGGGAATCAATCGAGCCAAGATAATCAATGAACTCAATTCCAGACCATATAATGCCAATCAGCTTGCTAAATGCCTTAAATTAGATTATAAAACTGTTAAGCATCACCTGAATGTTCTGGTCAAAAATAATATTGTAATGACCTGTGGTGAGGGGCAGTATGGGACTGTTTACATGCTTTCATCCACAATGGAGGAAAACTTCGATTCATTCAAACAGATATGGAAGGAATCTGAAAAAGAATAGATAATATAAAGGAGAGGATTGGAATGGTTTTAAGATATCTGGGTATGGCAGTGGCATTAGCTAACATATCAATCATAGTTGTTTTGCTTTCCATTTACTGGAAGAATTACAGTAAGTGGAAATCAGAGTATACAATGGGACTTTTAATATTTGGAACTTTCTTATTAATTCAAAATATACTTTCCATGGGATTCCTGGCTCCCCCTCTTCCTCCAATACCTTCGGGAGGAGAACATGGAAATGATTACGCTCTTTTACTTATTAACATAAGTCAGTTAATAGCATTAAGTGCGCTGTTGAAGATAAGCTGGAAATAATCTATAAAACCATCCCTCTCTTTTTTTTATTTCTCAATCAAATCCAGTTTCATTTTTTTAGGGATTAAATCAAGATTTTTTAATTTATTCTCTTTTAATACTTCATCTAATTTTTATTCCATCTAAATTTTTATTCATATTGGTGGCTATTCATAGTGTTGGTCTTTGATTAGTCTTTTTATTCTATTTTAAAACTTTAAATCATTTTTTTATTTCAATTCGCTTTTTTATAACCTATTTATCCTTTTTACATATTTTTTATACTTTTTAGATTATTTTCTCTCTAGATTTTGCTTTTTCATTTTTTCTTTGTTTAATTTGATCTACATTCTCTTGAGAATTGGGAAAGATTTGGGTGTAGACTGTACGGAACCGGTAAAAATTCGGTTAAATATGGGAAAAATTACTTTTATGTATTAAATTTAGAAAATAGACATCAAGAGGCATAAATAATGCCGGAGGGTTTGTAATTAAAGGAATTGAAATAAAAGGAATTTTTATAAGTAAAACTAAATTATTCATGTTGGTACTGGTCATTATCATTTTACTATCTGCCATGACTCTGGTAGTGGGACTTCCTGATGATTCAGATGAAATGAGCCTTAATAACGCAGATAATAGATTTTCAACGGTTAAAGTATTGATATTTGATGGTGATGGTTCAATGGAAGAGAGTGTAGCTGGTTTAAAGGCCTGTATGGATGAAAGTAACAGTATGAATCTTTCGGGTGGTATATATTTTGATTATGACACCAGCAGTCAAATTAACTCCAATACTTTATCGGGATATGATATTTTGATAATGCCTGGTGGAAACTCTGCAACATATGTTCAAGGGAGCAGTATTGATGATGCGGCCATTGAAGAATTCTTAAATCAGGGTAAAGGATATCTTGGGATATGTGCGGGGGCTTATGCAGCATCAAACAGTGTTGATGGGGATTATTCAGGATGGGGACTTGCTTCACAGGTAAACACAGTTGACGTGAGTTACGAGGGATTAGTCTCGATTGCACCCACATCCTACGGAAGCACATTACTCAACTCCTCTACGGTAAGTCTATATCATCAGAACGGTCCTGCAATGTACTCAACTGGTTCCAGTGCAACTTCATTTGCCAATTATTCTGATAATGGAACTGGCTATCAGGGTTATTCTGCAATTATGGGTGAAAGTTATGGTTCGGGTAGAGTTCTTTTAAGTGGTTCTCATCCTGAACTCGATCCTCAGAATTCACAACTACTGGTCCAAATGATTTTATGGGCCACTAAAAAAACATGATAACCATTTTATTTGGTTATATATGGGGCTCTAAGATTATCTCCAATAAAAAAATCTCGCTTCAACCGCTTAAAGAGACTTAGAGCCCCTGATATTACTAAAATTTATAATGACACTAGATGAGAATGTAGGGGAAATACTATGACGAGTTTCACTATTTTTAAGAATGATAATCCAATTTCTAAAAACCGTATAATCAAATATCTAAAAGAAAATAGCTGGCTTTTAATGTTAATTGCCCTTTTTATTTTCTCATTTGTACTTGATATCTTTGTTTTAACCCGTTATTCATTATCTTATGGAATTGACGGTGCATTTTACGATATTCAGATTAGAAATATATTGCAACATGGATTTCCAATGAGTAACGATCCACCACTGGTATACTATCTTTTAACCCCCTTTGTGGTCCTGTTTGGGAACTCATTTTTAGGAGTTAAAATAGGAATGGCATTGATGGGCTCCTTACTGGTTTTTCCTGCTTATTTACTCACTGAATGTTACACTAAGGAAAAGGTGGGAGGATCTAAGATTCCTGCACTCTTGAGTGCCTTTATGGTTACGGTTAATGTGAATTACTTCGCGCTCTTAGGAGATTTTTTACAGAACCTGGTGGGAGTTCTTTTCCTTTCAGTGTTCATGTACCTTGCAGTAATGTGGTTTGCAGATATCACTAAATGGAAAAAATACGGTGTTTTAACAGTTCTGTTTCTATGCCTAAACCTTTTAACTCATATTTATACCGGAGCGGTAGCAGTCACTCTATTTTTTTCACTTTTAATTTTTAGTATAGTGTTTAAAACATTCAAGGCTCGCAGATTACCAATTTTTGACCTTAAAATTTTAGGGTTATTAACTGCACTGGTACTGGCCTTTGTTGTAGTCCTCTTTTCAACTTATCCAGTCATGTATACTAAATTCCACACTGTGTTATTTTCCATCAACTCTTCGGCCACACAAACCGGGGGGATGGTAATGGGAATAAGCACATCTGTCTCAGGAGAAATCTTCCTAAGTCTCCCTTACTTACTGGGAATAGCAGCTGCTCTCATTATACTTTATAGAGGATTGAAGGAAAAAATCACACCTATCCTTCCACCTAAGATAGATGGGACTTTTAAGATGGATAGATCCAAAGTGGATGAAACTATTTCTGATGTTAAGAATAAAATTCTGGCTTCTAAAATGAATAAAAATACATTACTGGCATGGGTCTATCTTTCACTGGCTCTTGCTCTAGCAGTTTTACTATTAATACCTGCATCGGATTACCAATCCCGGTTTCTTTTACTGGCATTTGTACCGGTGGCGCTTTTGGTTCCATTGGGATTGAAATTTCTGGAAACAGAGTTTCTGGGAAGATATCATCGAAAGACTTTAACCACAATCTTAGTTGCAGGAGTTGCCCTGATATTTGCATTTTCCTGCTTCTTCACTGCTTCAGAATCTTTAAACAATCTGGAACCCACCATAACTTTCCAGCAGTACAATGAATTACTGGAGATAAAAGCCAGCTTTGCCAATGTAACTAATGAAAACATGGTTATAGTGGCATCTGATTTTCAAAATAAGTACTGGGTGGAATATGTTCTGGGTGATGTTGGAAACGGTAATAATGTCACGGTGGTGGAGAATGTTCAGAATGTTCAGGAAAGTTATCAAAACAGCACCATATATGCAATAAGTGCCCAGAGCAATCAAACATCTTCTTCCCAGTCTGCTAAAATTTCAGGAACCAATGGGGTGAGATCTGCAGGGTCCAGTTTTGATGGAAATTATTCTTTGAGTTTCCTGTTACCTTACGGGCCACCAATTCTCCCCAACTCTCTGGATATGATACCTAACTTTAGCAGTGGATCACAAAACCCTCAGAATTCAACACATGACGACAAACAACCCGCTGGTGGTAGGGCTAACAATAGCAACGGTCCGGGGAATATGACCTCTGATGGTGGGGTTGGAATGACCTTTAATGGTGGGGCTCCTGGAAACCTGCCTGCTAACAATAACCAGACTAACAACACTATGCAGCCGCCTGGAAACATGAATAACCAGACTAATCCTTTTCAGGGAAACATGGGTGCGGGACGCGCTGATGAAACACGTCAAAGTGTAGATTCATTAATCAGTTCTGGTACCACAATTTTCAGTGGTAATTATTTCAAAATAACCAGGATAACACTTTAAATAACAAGAACTTCGGTTAATTTAAAAAAATCCCGTGTATTGATTGACTTTAGGTTAATAACCGGGATTTATGATTTTTTTTTGAGGACAATTTGTCCCAGGATTATAAAAATATCCTACGTAATCTAAAACATCCTGTGATGATTATAAAATAATTTGTAAAATTAATAGAAAATTAAACTAATTGGTAGTTAAACTAATCATGGTTTTAACATTCATTATTCTTTTTTAAAGTCCAGTATTGCTCTAACCATGGGAATTTCCTGATCGATATCCACTGAAAGTGGAGGGCCTTCATCAAGATACATGGAACTTAAAATGAAATTACCCGATGTTTCTTTTATGAAATCACTTTCCAGAGCATTTTCTGTTTCCATGAAGAATTTATCCTTTTCACTATCCTTAAAAAAATCTTTGACTTTTTTAGAATCAGTTCCAATAACTCGTAGAATGATCATAAGATGATTATCGCCTGAGAAATGGAAATCCTTGATAAACTCATCAGGAACGATAATTTCACTCAATGATCCTTTTATCTCTCTTTTGAAAGTTATGAATGTAGGAGCCATTTGCCATCACCTTCATCTTATTTTTAAACCATTATTTTAAACTATTATCCATTTTTTTTAGATTCCAAATTTTGCGAATCCATATGTTCCCGTAAATCCGGTCTTCTCATTCCAGGTTTAACCTCATTTCATGTTTGATATTATATGAGTACTGATTATTATATCTTTATTAAGATGTATTCTCCTCTTTTTAAGATATAATTGAGTATCAGGGGCTATGGAAATGGATGAAAATTTGTGTTAAGAAATATGTGGTTTTGGGAAAATATTAGATCTGTAGTGCATTGTCAGATTGTAATATCAATCATCATCTATTTATGTTAAACTCTAATGGAAGTTTTCATTGCCATTTAATTACCAGTAAGCAACTGTAGGTTCCTGTTTGTTGGATTAATCGATAAAGTATATATAAAAAGTAGTTGTTCATTAATTATAATGATAAATAATTGCTGGTATAAATAATGCAAAGGAGGTGAGAAATTGGTTCTAGGAATAAACGACCCCTGGATATGGGGTGCATATATTGGATGCATTCTGGCAACTCTTTTATGTGTTGTTTACGGTATCATAAACTGGAATAAAGGCGGCGAAGATGAAGAACAAGAAATAAAAGAAGAAGTGGATTGGCATAAGAAAGAAAAAGAAATGCAAGAGAAAGAATTGGGTCTTTGGGATGAAGAAGATGCTTGATCATCTAAGTATATTCATAAAATACGATAGGTTGTGGATTATATGAATGATTTGTTGATATTGAGTATTGTAGTTTTAATATACTTACTTATAACTGGTTATGTGGGTTACGTAGCCTGGAGGCGAACCAAAACTGCCGATGACTACTTGGTGGCAGGCAGGGAAACCCATCCATTTATAATGGCCTTGAGTTACGGGGCAACCTTCATCAGTACCGCTGCTATTGTTGGTTTTGGTGGTACAGCTGGGGTCTATGGGATGGGTCTTTTATGGCTCACCTTCCTGAACATACTGGTGGGTATTTTTATAGCCTTTGTATTCTTTGGTAAACGAACCCGGAAAATGGGACACAACTTGGGAGCCCTCACTTTCCCGGAATTTTTATCCAAACGTTTTGATAGTAGATTTATACAGTACTTCAGTGGACTGGTTATATTTTTCGGAATGACTCTATATGCATCAGTGGTTCTCATTGGTATGGCCAGATTCGCAGAAACAACTCTTAGTATCGATTATAATATAGCTTTAGTTGTGCTGGCACTCATAGTTGCTCTTTACGTTATTTTCGGTGGAATAAGAGGTGTGATGTACACCGATGCCTTGCAGGGTACCATAATGTTCGTGGGAATGTTTATACTTCTGGTGGCCACCTACTGGATACTGGGTGGAGTTACTGATGCCAACCAGGCCCTTACTAACCTGGTTAATGTAGTACCGGCTAAAGCCACTGCAGCGGCCACAGCGACAGGTTTCACAGGGTGGACATCCATGCCTGCATTGGGAAGCCCCTTCTGGTGGACCTTGGTCAGTACACTGATCCTGGGAGTGGGAATAGGAGTTCTATCACAGCCACAGCTTGTTGTACGTTTTATGACTGTTAAATCCAACAAGGAACTCAACAGGGCTGTACTCATTGGTGGAATTTTCATTCTTCTTATGACTGGAACTGCTTTCATTGTTGGTGCCCTTTCCAATGTGTATTTCTTTGATACGGTGGGAAAACTGGCTATACAAGTTACAAATGGTAATGCAGACTCAATTATTCCTGCGTTCATCACTGCTGCCATGCCCTTATGGTTTGCGTACCTATTCATGATAACTCTCCTGTCAGCGGCTATGTCCACCCTCAGTGCACAGGTACACACCCAAGGAACTGCACTGGGAAGAGATATCTATGAAACAGTGACCAATAAAACAGGAGGAGCTTCAGTAATGGTTGCTCGACTTGGAATTGCCATTGCAATGATCATTGCAGTTATAATGGGATTCATACTCCCCACCAACATAATTGCAGTGGGTACATCCATGTGGTTCTCCATAACTGCAGCAGCATTCCTCTCCATGTACGTATTTGCCCTTTTCTGGAAAGGCTGCACCAAAGCCGGTGCCATATCTGGATTAGTGGTAGGGACCTTGATCAGTTTATTCTGGCTGGTGTTCGAGTACAAAAAATCAGCAGAAGCACTGGGAATTGCTAAAGCAATAACTGGACATGCCATGTTATCAACTTCCTTGCCATGGCCAACAGTGGACCCCATAATAATTGCTTTACCAATTGCTTTTGTGGTTACAGTTGTAGTGAGCCTTTTAACCAAAAAACCCAGTAAAGAACACATGGAAAAATGTTTTGAAGGGGTGTAAATTTCAGGGAGTTTAACAAACTCCTTGCCCTACATTTTTCCCTTTAATTTTTAAATAACCCTTGCTTTTTTAAATTAAAATAATATTAACATTCATCCTAACATTCCATATGTTTTAATCATTTTCCAGCACTGAAACTATAAGTACTTCTTGAAACTTACTTATTATGATTGAATTTGATCTTTTTATTGGTAGCTAATTTTTAGGAGCTACTCTGCATATGTAACCGAGGTGATACTATGAGGATTGTGCAAGAAATTGTTGGAAAAGAAGTTTTAGACAGTTCAGCAGTGGTTATTGGAAGAGTTAAGGATTTGGAAGTTAATTTCATCACCAATGAAATCGAATCATTCATAGTGGGAAAAGGAGGCATATCTGAGGGATTAGGATTGTCTAAAGGTGAAACAATCGTTCCTTATGATATGGTGAGTAAGATTGGGGATAAGATACTTCTTAAAAGCCGGGATGAAGGAACCAGCAATGAATCCAGTTATGACTTTTAATTGATTAAATTTTTCAAACCAATTTTTTAAATTAAATTATAATTTTTTTATTCCTACAGATATTTTATATTCCTTGGATATCATTTCACTTCAATAAATTCCCTTTCAATACTTCAGTATTTCACTTCGATTATTATTAACTAAATGTAGGTGACATCTTTGGAAGTTCGAGGTATCTGTACTATCTGTGGCCAGCCGGGTAAGATGTATACTTGTTCACTTTGTGGTAGTCTGGTTTGTGTGAAATGTTTTCAATGGAAACAGGGAGTATGCCAGCGCTGTCAAAGGGGATTGAAAGTCCATTAAATAGCTGTTATAACTTTGTAACTGTTATAAATTATATGGAATATAAAGATAATTATGCGAATTACAAATAAGGCCATAATTCCAGCACTATGATATTAAATATTGATAAATTCAATTAACATACTTCTTATTCGTAATAATGGGAATAAAACCACTACATTGGATTAAAACAGTAAATGGAATGATGTTAATGGTAATTAAACAGGAAAAAGAAAACTTAATAAACTTATTAAAAGTTAATCAGGTTATTAAATTTGGTAAATTCACTCTTTCCTCCGGCAGGGAAAGTGATTACTATGTGGACATGAAAAAAGCCATCACTGACCCTCAGATCCTTTCCCAGGTTGCTAAAATTATTTCTCATATTATCAGTGATGATAATATTGACTTGGTGGCGGGACCTGCTCTGGGAGCTGTGCCCATTGCAACGGCAGTGGCCCTGCACTCAGGTATACCAATGCTCATGATTCGCAAAGCAAAGAAGGATTATGGAACATCCCAACTTATTGAGGGAGAATTAAAAGAAGGGGATAGAGTCATAGTTGTTGAAGATGTTACAACCACAGGTAATTCCCTTTTAAAAGCTGTTAAAGCTGTTCAGGATAACGGGGGAATTGTGGAGAGAACCTTTGTGGTGGTGGATCGCCAAGAAGGAGCTGTGGAAGAGCTGAAGAAGGAAGGAATAATTTTAGAACCACTGGTATCAATTAGTGATTTTAAATAGATTTTTTACAGTTTATTAATTCCAGTTACTCCTTTTTTACCTACAAGTTACTCTTTTTTACCCACCAGGTACCGTTTTTCCACAATTTTTTTCTGGATGGAACTTGGTAATCTTAATTTGAAGTTCTTAACCTAATTCAACTGGTTCTATATCATTGTGTCATGTGTTTCACCAGATGCCCCATTTCTGGTTTTATTATTTTCATTCCCAGCTGAACTGCATTGGGTGAACCGGGTAATGCCACCAGCAGTGTTTCATTCCAAACCCCGGCTGTTGCTCTGGTCATTATGGCACCGGTTCCCAGTTCTTTATAAGTTTCTGCCCTGAAAATTTCCCCGAAACCATTTAATTCCTTTTCAAAGAGGGGATTAATGGTTTCAATGGTAATGTCCCGTTTCCCAATTCCAGTACCTCCTGTGCTGATAATGATTTGGGCACCTTGATTACTAATTTTTTCCAGAGTATCCAACAGTTGATTGGTATCATCAGGTATAACCTGGTATGCCACTATTTCATGCTGGCCTTCCAGTGAGTCTATTATAATCTTACCGGAAAGATCCTCCTGATTGGAAACAAAATTTGAATCTTTCGGTTTGGATGAACTGGATTTTGAGTCACTTAAAGTAATTATCCCTACTTTAACCCTCAGAGGGCTGTGTTTTTTATGTTCTTCCATGGTTTTACTTTTCATATTCCACCTTTTTTTGGATTGTAAATTATAGATAATCCTGGCTATATAGTAATATTTAGGGGGAATACTAATTAATTAATGATGGTAAGTCAAGTACAAAAAATAAATATCATTTTAAAAAGCCCTTAAAAGCCAAGTCACTTAAAAAAATTCAGGGAGACTAAAATTCTCAAATCATTAAATAAAACAAATATAAAGAGTTAATATGATCTTTAGTGCAAGGGAGGACATTAGGTCCAATTCGGAGGCGGTTTTTCATAGGCGAAAAATTGTGAACGGAATCTAATGCCACCCTCCCTCAACAAATAATCTGTTGTTTTAGTAACATAAAAACATTTCTCCTGAGTTAAGAGGAAGTTTCAAAACCAGTTTAAATTTGATTAATAATTAAATAATCGCTTAAAATTACTAATATTTAAAAATAATTGGTTTTGGATAATTTTATAAATTTAGGGTATAAAAATATTTAGGGTACCATCATGGATAGGGTCCTATTTGAGAGTTTAGGGTGAACATTATGAAAGAGAAAGTTTATGTTCTGGATGCATCCGGAATTATTGGGGGTTTTATTTCCTCAAAACACAAAAACATCACAAGCAGTGCGGTTATATCTGAAATTAAAGATTTAAAGTCCCAAATAGCCCTGCAATCTGCTTTGGATCAGGGTAATATTATTATTGAAGAACCGGATTCGGGTGCACTGAATAAGGTTCAAGGTGCAATTGAAAACTCTGGAGATATTTTAAGATTATCTGAAGTGGATAAGACGTTAGTGGCCCTAGCACTAAGTCTCACTAAAAAATATAGTCCTACAGTAGTCACTGATGATTATTCCATACAGAACATCCTGAAAATTCTAGAAATCCCTTACAGAAGTGTTTTAACAGAGGGAATCAGAGAGATATACGGATGGATCAAAATATGCAGAGGTTGCAGAAAGAAATACCCATCAAATTATCAATGGGATGATTGTGAGATTTGTGGGTCAACTGTTTATCGTAAAAGAATCAAAAAATAATTGCCTGATTGGAATTAAAATAATCGTCTGATTGGAATTAAAGTTTTATTCATACATTCATGTCTAAAACGAATTTCATTCATTTCTAAAGGGATTAAAATTCAAAAAAAAGGATTCCATGATCGGTAATATTCCAATGATCTGTAAATAAAAAGATTTTAACTTTAATAACCGAGTTTCCTTAATTTTTGAGGTAATTATAATAAACATTGCGATTCAAGGTGAACTAATGAAAATGATGAATATTGGTGTTGTGGTACATGGACCCGAAATTGTGGATTCAGGTTATGCCCTGAAGTTCCTTGATTTTTTAGAGGATTATGGTACAGTTCGGGCCAGATTAGGTGGTACCATGGGAAGAACTGCAGTTATCGATGCTCATCTGGAAGATAAGATCAATATCAGCCAGAAACTATTCCCCAGCCAATCAGTGGACAAGTTCAATGAGGAGGGATGTGATGTTATTTTCCTCATTAACTATGGAAAGTCCAGTGTAACTGGCCATGCCTTTGGATATAAGGTTTACCATAACTGTCAGGACCAACCGCCTCTCATTCAAATGGAAAGGCCTGGAGAAGAGGATGGTAGTGTGGTGGCCTGGAGGGAAGATCAGGAAAATCTGGCAGATGACATTGCAAAAAAGATGGGTCTACAAATGGTTACTCCAGAAATGATCCGGGAACGTCTATTTTCGGAAAATCCCTGCCAAGAAGTGTCCACTACATTGTGCCGAAAAATTGCCGGTGTGTCTCCTCAAGAGAACATATTCGTCAATGGTATAGTGGTAGGCAAATCAACCTCACAAGATGTGGCTATCGTAGCTGAAAATGGCATGATAACCCAGATTATAGGGGGAGAACTCAAGGAACATGGGGCGGAAAAACTGGGATCCATTGAACTTGAAACAGCCATTGTAAAAACAGGTTTGTTGAGGAAATCCCGAGTTAAACCTCGAATACTAAAATCTGAAAAGTCTAAGGTCACTTTCACGGTTTCGTATCTTAACCATGCAGCTGAAGATATTTACCGGTTGAAAAATGCAGACATGGTGGTCACGGTGGGTGATGATACCACACTGGTTGCCGCAGATATACTTTATCGTTTTAACGTTCCCATAATTGGTATAACTGATGGGGATCTGGATAAAGTTGTTGAAGAAGGTTTTAAAGCTGAAGGTTCTATGATAGTGGAACTTGAAAGTGGTTTGGATGATTTAGTGGGAGATAAAATCTTTTCAGAACTTTTCCACCGTGAGGAGACCATAGAAATAGAAAATATAGAAAATTTTAAAAGTAAATTGCTACAAATTATTAGTAATATGACCCGTCAATATCAGGTTAAATAAGTTGATGATTATTGTAAAAAACCTGAATCAAAAACATTAGATGTATTGAATTATTATAAATTAACAGAATTATTATAATTAAAATATTAATATGAAACTCTTAAATTTTTAACTAATAATAGGGGTGCGCTCTTGGATTTAAAGTCACTTGTTGATTCTATACGGAGTTTTGAAGGCATTACTCGTAAAAATCTTATAAAAGACGTAACTGGGCTCCTGGAAGAGACTTACAATATTGCAGGAAGGACTCTTCTTGGTTTTGGTGATGATGCATCTGCCCTGGAAATTGGTAACAGCCAGGTAATCCTCATGGCTGCTGATGGAATGTGGGGAAAACTAATGGAAGCTGATCCATGGTGGGCAGGATACTGTTCAGTACTGGTAAATGTCAACGACATTGCCGCCATGGGTGGAATACCCATTGGAATGACCAATGTCCTTTCCACTCAGGATAAAGATATATGCAGCCAGATCATGGATGGGATTAACGAAGGGGTGAAAAAATTCGGAGTACCCATGGTAGGGGGTCATGTTCATCCTGATGCACCCTACAACTCCCTGGATGTGTCCATAACAGGTATCATGAACCGTGAAGATATCATAACCAGCTGCGGTGCTAAACCAGGAGACAAGGTACTGGTGGCAATTGATCTGGACGGTGTTATACACCCCCAGTTCCACCTGAACTGGGATACCACCACCATGAAAAGCGCCGAACTGGTTCAAGCCCAGATCATGGCCATGAATGAACTTGCACAAAAACACCTCTTAAGCGCTGGAAAAGATATAAGTAACCCTGGAACTTTAGGGACCCTTGGAATGCTCCTGGAAACTTCTAATGCTGGGGCTACAGTGGAACTGGAACTCATACCTCGTAACACTGATGTAAACTGGGAGGATTGGCTTAAACTTTACCCTGGTGCAGGATTTGTCCTCACTGCAGAGGAGGATAATGTGGATGAGATCGTAGAAATCCTGGAAAAAGTTAACATAACCACAGCAGTTGTAGGCAGTATCATATCCGATAAAAAATTATACCTAACATCTAATGGTAATAAAGAGGTCGTTTTTGACTTTGATACTGATAAAATCACTGGAATACATGATGAAACGCCCTAGGAGGGTAATCTAATGCTGGTGAAGATCAATGATGAAGAAATAGAACTCCCTGAAGGATCAACAATACAGGATGCCATCGATGCAGTGGGGGCACCTTATCTGCCCGGATGTGTCCTGGGACTGGTTAAGGGGACTGAAGAAGTTGAAAAACACGTTAACAAGTACAGTCTGAAAACCAACAAGGGGAGCATTATTATTGAAATACTGGAAAAAGCTCCTGAAAATCTGATTTCAACCTGGAAAAAGCGTTACAGGGAATTTTCTAAAATGGGAGTCCGCTGGACCACATCTCATGAAGTGGCAGTGGGGCCCCTACAAACAGACCTCACTCCCAGCCGGGAACAGTACCGTTACCATCGTTGGGATGTTCTTTTCAGTCTTTCAGGATTCACTGCAGATGCCACTCACCTCATATTCTCCATAGCCGAACACGAAGCTGTATATGGTGCACCTGAAGAAAATAGAGGAGTATTTGCCAGGGTGGTTGGTGGTAAAAGAACCATACTCAAACTCACCGATGATGATGAGGTATTGGAAGTAAAACCAGTCCTGGAAAGGGAGAGCATTGTTAAAAGTGCAGCAATCACCAACCTGGAAACCATCCTGGAAGAAGGTAACCAGGTATCCACCTATGTGAAGGTTAAACCCGACCCTAAATCTCCTCAATCCGTGGAACATTTCTATGCGCTCCAGGAATCTGGAAAATTACGTGTTGATTATGATTCGAACACATTCGTAGGATTTTATGCATTACAGGGGCTTGAAAAAGAAGCAGAACAAATTGAACAGCGTAAAAGAGGGACCATAACCCTTCGTAATAAAGGTAAAGGTGTGGGTCGAGTTTATATTTACCGGGAAGACCGGGTTTCCACACCCACCCATAGTGTTCTGGGGAAAGTAGAAAAAGGGATGCAATTACTGGACATGGCAAGTTACAATGATGAAGTAACCTTTAAAACATCTCCTGGGAGAATAATGACTCTTGCAATGACTCAAAAAGAGGCAGAAGAGTTTTTAAAAGAAAATGGAGTTAAACAGATCCGTGAAGGTTTGGAAGATGATCATGCAGTGGTTGTAAGACAGGAACCCTACTTTACAATGGAGATCATTGATAAAGGAGAGGTTAAAACCTTTGGCATTCCTGAAGAAGACATCGTTCACATTGAACTGGACGATTTATCCCCTCGATCTGCATGGTACTTCCAGAAAATAACCGGGCTCCTAGATTCTCCAGTAGGATCTTTAAATGTACATTTTGCCTTCCCTGGGATGAAATTAGTAATGTTTAAGTCTTCTCCTAAAGAATCTAAGGGATTAATACCTGAAAACACACCTAAGGATGTGGTAGAAGCAGGGCAAATAGGCGTTACTAACATGTCCCGCCGCCATGTAGGAATGGTAGGGGTACGTTTCGAGGATAACAATGAATTCGGCCCTACTGGTGAACCATTCCAGGGAACCAACATCATTGGAAAGGTGGTAAGGGGATTGGAGAATTTGGAAAAATATAAAGAGGGGGACACCATCTATGTCACCAGAAAATAATAAAGAAACCCGGATGATTATACTGGGGCCCAAAGCCCAGTTAAGCCAGAGTGAATTATTGGGTAAATTACACATGCTGGAATTACCACTCACCATTAAATCAACCTGCTACGGGGCAGTGATTCACGGGGAAAAAGAAGTGGTATGGGATGCAATTAATAAAATAAGGGGCATAGATCCCTCCAATATTTTCACCAAAGAAAGAGGATTTAAACCTGGAGATCCCAGGAGATGCCGTGCTAAAAGAGGGGCTGCCAGGGAAGGATTCCACCAGCTGGAAAAAGAATACGAACTCTTAGAATATGTCTGTGATGCCCTGGAAAACCCACGAAAGGTCAGTTTAAAAGAACCAGAGAAAGTTAAACCTGATGAATTTAAAAAAATAGCCCAGGAGTGTGAAAAATGAATATCAATGCATCATCTACTGGAGAAGAGATAGCACCAATGGCATTAGCCATCCATAACCTGGTAAATGGCCTACCACTTACCATGCGCACCCTTGAAAATCCTGGAGTCCGCATAGAAGATGGTAAAATATTGGATTATAACTACACCGGTCCCCTCCTGGAAAAAGTCCTTGGAAATGGCGAGATCACTCATGAAATTCCTCAAACCGGAATGTATAAGGGTATACCGGTGGTAACAGTCCCAGTTGTTGAAGAAGGAGATGTTATAGCTGCTATAGGTGTGGTGGATGTAACCCAAGGAATCTACAGTGATATAATGGAAATTACTAAAAGACCAGAAGAATTAAATGAATCAAGAGGTGGTTTATAGTGAAAATAGCTGTTTTCCCACCTAACTCACTGATACTGGCAGACATGGTGGAAAGGAGAGGTCATGAGCCACTGGTTGTCCAAAAAGAAATCCGTAAAAAGGTCACAGATCCTGAAATAGATTCGCCACCATTTAATATCACCGAAAATGAGCCGATTCAAGGACTTAAATATGCTGCTATTGAAGTTCCTTCTGGTATCAGGGGTAGAATGGCTATTTTTGGACCCATCATTGAAGAAGCTGAAGCAGCCATAATAATGGAGGATGCCCCCTACGGCTTTGGATGTATTGGGTGCGCCCGTACCAATGAACTTTCCATGTATTTCCTTCGTAAACGGGGAATACCTGTACTGGAAATACACTATCCTGAAACCAGGGATGAAACCATGGAAGTGGTCAACAAGATCAACACTTTCTTAGATGGGTTAGAAGAATCAGAAGAAACAGATGAATCTGATAAAGATAAAGCTGACCAGCAAGGGGATGAATAAAGTGGTTAAAATAGCTCAAATTTCATGTGGAACTGATTACAGTGGTGTACAAAAGGAGATAGAAAAAGCTGCCGCCACCTTCGGAGCAGAAATTACAATCCCTGAAGCAGACCTGGATTACATTGATGAAGCATACCATAAATTCGGATTCAACGTAGCCTCAAGCAGTGTACGATTAATGATTGCCAGAGCCATGTCACTGGTAGAAGGAAAATCCGATGCAGATGCAGTATTCATAGGGTCATGCTTTAGATGCGCAGAGGCAGCACTGGTTAGAAACGAACTAAGACGTTTCATACAGCAAAACACCCACCTCCCTGTGGTTACATATTCTTTCACCGAACGAACCAAGGCTGATGAACTCTTCATTAGGATGGAAGCACTTTCCACTATTGTGGCCCGTAAAAGTTTACTTGCTAGAGAAAAACAGGAAGGACTCACCCTGGGCATAGATTCTGGTTCTACCACTACTAAAGTGGTGTTAATGGAAAATAACAAGATTATGGGCACTGGCTGGTTACCAACCACCGATGTTATTGCCAGTGCAAATGAAGGGATGGAACAGGCCTTTGAAGGCACGGGTTATAAACTGGATGATGTTGATGGAGTGGGAGTAACCGGTTACGGTAGGATAACCATTGGTAAACACTTAGATGCCGGACTGATACAGGAAGAACTCTCAGTTAATTCTAAAGGAGCAGTTTACCTGGCAGGACACCAGCAAGGAGAAGCAACAGTTCTGGACATAGGTGGTATGGATAACAAAGTCATCACAGTCAACGATGGAATACCAGATAACTTCACCATGGGTGGAATTTGTGCAGGAGCATCAGGAAGATTCCTTGAAATCACCTCCCGAAGGTTAGGTGTGGATATCAGTGAACTGGGATCTTTGGCGGTTAAAGGTAACTACAGAAGAGCAACACTTAACAGTTACTGTTTGGTGTTTGGAATTCAGGATCTGGTAACATCCCTGGCTGCTGGCTCCACCAGGGAAGATGTGGCAGCAGCAGCCTGTCATTCCGTGGCAGAACAGGTATATGAACAGCAATTACAGGAAATTGATGTTCGAGAACCCCTTATCCAGGTTGGAGGAACCAGTCTTGTAAGTGGACTGGTGGAAGCAGTGAGTGAGGTTCTGGGAGGAATAAACGTCATTGTACCAGAATATTCACAGTATATCGGTGCAGTGGGTTCTGCTTTACTGGTATCCGGACTAGGGGATAGAAAAGAATTCGGGGCTAAAAGTTTGTAGGGGGATATAAATGCAAGTAGAATGCTACGATGAGAGTGGACGAGAAGTCTACGATATGATCCTCCGACAGATACTTCAGGATGTCCAGATAGGTCGTGCTGTCAAGGATATCCAGATTTATATTGATCCCCGTGAGCCAGTATTTATAATTGCACTCCAGTACCTGAAAACCGCGCCACCGGTGTTAATGGAGGATATTGCAGAATATAAATTTGATAAGGAAGCCAATGAAACTTTTTTACAGATCAAAGATGAAAAATATCTTCCTGATCTTCTTAAAAAACTCTGGGAACTTGAAGGACGTAACAAAATACACCAGCCCAGCCGTTACGAAGTTATAATCGATGATCCACAGGTCAAACTGGAAGGTTTGGTTATCAATGACCCTGAAGAAAACCTCAAAAAGAAGATATACGATGCATTATTCCGTATAATTCCAGAAGGGTTCAGAGTAATGGAACACTTCTCTGAAGGTAATATCATTGCCTTAACCTGTTCAGATGAGTATATTAAGGAAGAATATCTGGAAAAAACCCGAGAAATTGTTAAAGAAATGAAAAAAAATAAAAAACCTTATGAAGTAAGGGTTAAATCTCCTGAAAAAAGTGGAGTACCAGAAAATTCAAGATCCAAAGTATCTAAAAAGCTTGATAAGAAGTATTCCGAGTGAAATCAAAGGATCATATATTCGGATAATGAGAATCATTTTAGGTAACAACTGATCATTATAAATCCTATGATCAGTTTACATATAATCCCATAATTTAATACCATAATTTAAATATAATACCTTAATAAGTTCAATCTTAAAGATTCGTAGATTCTCAAAGGATTGGAGGAATTGATTTATGAATGAATCCAAATTCGCCCATATAACCCGCGTACACCCATGTTTTAATGAAAAAATGCATGACAAGGTGGGAAGAGTTCATCTGCCCATCGCACCTCGCTGTAATATACAGTGCAACTTCTGCACCCGTGAACTCAACAAATGTGAGCATCGCCCCGGAGTATCCTCCAGGATCATGACTGTGGAAGAAGCAGTAACCCATGTGGCCAAGGTTATCAAGGAAATGCCAATCAGTGTGGTGGGAGTAGCTGGACCCGGAGATGCCCTGGCCAATCCAGAAACACTGGAATTTTTCCGAATCATTGATAAAAAATTCCCCGACCTCATCAAATGCATGAGTACCAATGGCTTATTACTGGCAGATCTGGCTGAAGAAGTTGCTGAGGCTAAAATCAGTACCATCACCGTAACCGTCAATGCCATAGACCCTGAAATCGGTAAAAAAATATATTCCCGGGCTGTCTATGATGGTAATGTCTACGAAGGAGAAGAAGCCTTTAAAATCATCTCCCAAAAACAGCTGGAAGGAATAGAAAAGGTTTCCAAACTGGGTGTGGTGGTTAAGGTCAACAGCGTCCTCATACCTGGGCTCAATGATAAACACATCGAAGATATTGCCAGGGAAGTTAAAAAACGAGGAGCCAGCCTGATGAATGTCATACCCCTCATACCGTTACATAAAATGAAAGACTATCCCAAACCAGGGTGTGAAGAACTTTCTACAGTAAGGGATAACGTTGAGGAAGTACTGCCTGTATTCAGGGCATGTACCCAGTGCCGTGCAGATGCCTATGGAGTTCCTGGAAAAGAGGACAAACACCTGGACATGACACCAGCCAGCCATTACTAGGGATTACCAAAAATCCCTGAAACATTTTTTTTAATTAACGTTTTAAAAATGCCCATTTTTTATTTATCATGCTCAGAATGTTAATCAAAATGGGATTATTGTCTTTTTCATATTTTTAATACATTTTATAACTCAATACCACTCAATTAGATTTTATATTTAGAATATAAACTCTCTACACTAATAGCACTCTCTACACTAATATAACTTTCAAGATGGATGTGAATTAACATGAAAACCATGTACTGGAAGGATGACCTTCTCTGCCTATTAGATCAGACTCTATTACCTCATGAAACTGAATACCTTATTTGTGGAACATATCAGGATGTAATAAATGCCATTAAAACCATGGTAGTCCGGGGAGCACCGGCTATAGGTGTGGCAGCAGCCTTTGGAATGGCACTGGCCTACCTGGCTGATGAAGATATGGAAAAAGCTGCTCAGGAGATGAAAGATGCCCGTCCAACTGCAGTAAACCTGTTCTGGGCAGTTGATCGGGTTATGGCCGCTGATGATCCCCTAAAAGAAGCACTACTTATGTACGGGGAGGATATGGATACCAACCGGCGTATGGGGGGGCATGGAGCCACAGTGATTGATGAAGGGGACACCATTTTGACTCATTGCAACGCCGGAGCTCTGGCCTGTGTGGATTTCGGCACAGCACTGGGGGTTATTCGCGCAGCCAACCAGGAAGGTAAAAATATCAGCGTGGTCTGTGATGAAACCAGACCAGTACTCCAGGGGGCACGACTCAGTGTCTGGGAAATGCAACAGGAAAACATACCAGTAAAACTGATAGTGGATGGTGCTGCTGGCCGCCTGATGCAGGAAGGACAGATAAACAAAGTGGTTATAGGTGCAGACAGAGTTGCTAAGGGCGGAATTGCCAACAAGATCGGGTCACTCATGGTGGCACTGGCTGCTAAACGCTTTAATGTGCCCTTTTACGTGGCAGCACCTAAAAGCACCTTCGATCATGAAAATAGTATCTACGATATAGAAATAGAAGAACGTGACCCTGAAGAAGTTTTAGGCTTTGCCGGGTGTCAGGCAGCACCTTGGGGTACTGAGGTAAGGAATCCATCCTTTGATGTTGTTCCCAGTGACCTCATAACTGGTATTATAACTGAGGATGGGATACTGGATCCTTTATGAAGGGCTTTGTTTATTTCTATAAGCTCCAGTAATCCTTTATTATTTATTTATTCATTTATTTTATTCATATTTTTAATTAGTTCAACGTTAGTTTTACTCTTAAATTTATTTATTTAATCTAACCTAATCCCCTATTCGCTTATCCATTACGTCTCTAATTATCATTCAATCTCTTTGATAAGTCACTAAATGGTTCAGTTATATCCACACCTGCCAGTTTTCCTATGGCTTGGAAAAATTCATCTGTGGATTTTTCTTTTAAACACCAGCTTTTACAGGAAATTGTATGGGTGTCTATTATTATTTTTAGCTGCCAGATATCTCCTTCTATCGGGATGTTCTCGGGGGGAATATCATCTTGAATTGAATCATTATTTTCCTTGGATAAATCTTCTTCACGTGAATCCTTATTTTCCTTGGATAAATCTTCTTCAGGAGGAGTGTTTTCATTTATTACAGAATTACAGTCACAATTATCATCTGCGCAGTGACAATGTTCTTCTTCATGATCCTCCTCACATGAGTCTTCCTCAGCTTCGCCCTGCCATTGACATTCATCCCAGTCCCAAATTCCGCACTGGTTTAGTTCATCCCAGAATTGTTCCCATTTTTTTTCTTCTGGAATTGAGACCATGGTGAGATATTCATTCTTTTCGGAAAGATGAGAATCGGCTTCTGAAAAAAAGAAAAGTCTTCCATCCACCAATTTAAGTGAATTATGCCCACCTAATTTAAATGAGTATTCCAATTCCAATAATTCTGGTAATTGGCTATTATCCCTAAACTGTTTATTATTCATAATAATACTCCTAAATAGCATATACTCCTGAATATCATCAAATATTAAATCTATAAATAACTCATCTCATTCTCAATTAATACGGGCATCAATGGCCATGTGCCAAACTCCGGGACTCCGGGATTTGACCTTCCTTCTATCCAGTACTTCCACCTGACGGGGGTAAGCTGCTGTTTTAACCCGTTCTACAGGATCTTCAAAGTCCCGGCTGAACTGGTAATAATTCAAAGTTCCACTTGGTTTTAAATGTTCCACTGCCACGGGAAGAAACTCACAGGCAGTTCCAGGTAGATTCATAATAATCCTGTCTGCCTGAACATCCAAATCCTTTAAAACTTTACCCACATCACCCAAAAGGGGCTTGATTTTACCCTGCACCTTATTTAACTTTATATTCTCTTTTAGGTAGTGGATTGCTGCAGGATTAATATCTATGGCGTAAATAGTTATATTTTTAAGTTTTGGCCTTCTGGCGATGTTAATGGCAAAGGGCCCCACCCCGGTGAACATGTCAATAATTACCTCGCCATCTTGGACCTCATCACCAATGATCCTTCTTTCTGTAGCCAGGCGGGGACTGAAGTAGACCTCTTTCACGTCCAGTATTATACGGGAATCGTATTCACGGTGGATTGTTTCAGAGTCATCTTTCCCTGCAAGGTGTTCCAGCTCACGGGTACGGATAACCCCCTTAATTGCACTTTTTTTACGGTAAACAGACCTTCTCTTGGTGAACTTTAAAGCGGCCTCTCCAATGAGGTATTTTTCATCTTCCAGGTCTTCAGGGATCTCCAGGATCACCACATCCCCTATGATATCAAAGGATTTTTTAAAGTCTTCCATCTTCTCAGGAGGTATTTTCCCCTGGAGGAAGTCTTCCATGTTGCGGGGTCTTTTCTTAAGTTCTTCAAATTCAGTTTCAACCAGGTCATCTTTGGAAAGCCCCATTTCTTTTATGAGATCGTTATCTGGTTCGGTAGTTAAGGGGAGATAGACATAATCCTCAGAACGCTTTATCTTCCAGTTATGATCCAGTAAATATTTCTCCTGTAGAAACAATCGTATGTGGTTGGCTTCTTTTTTAGGGACCTTTAATCCAATCATGGAATTCCTCTAATCTTTCTTAAATGTATCTTATTCCTCTAATCACTAATTATTAACTGTAATTAATCTTTTAACTGTAATTAACACATTAACTGCAATTAATTATGAAATGCAATTTTTTTCATAATCATTAGTAATTATTCTGATAATCTTATTTTGTGAATTACCCGTTTAACAGGTTACTGTTTAATTTGGGTGCTTGGCAGTTTAATAGTGCTTGGTAGTTTAACATATAACTGATTAAACATTTATCTTAACTCCAAAATAAAATTTTATAAACCTTCCATCCTATAATTAGATGTTGAAGGTGAAAAAAATGCTCTACCTGGTTGGACTGGGACTTTACAATGAAAAAGACATATCCTTAAATGGTCTTGAGGCCATTAAATCTGCTGATATAGTTTACGCTGAATTTTACACTGCACGTCTGTTTGGAGGCGATCTAAACTCACTGGAGGCACTGGCTGGAGTAACCATAAATATACTGCGCCGTGAAGAAGTGGAAGAAGAGGATTTACCCATTAAACAGGCAGAAACTAAAGACGTGGCATTTTTAACAGCGGGTGACCCTTTAATGGCTACTACTCATTCTGATATCCTGATGGAAGCCCGAAAAAAAGGTATTAAAACCAGGGTAATACATGCCTCATCCATACTCTCGGCAGCTCCAGGTATTGCGGGGTTGCAGGCATATAAGTTCGGTAAGGTTACCACCATACCTCGACCAGAAGAGAATTACTTCCCCCACTCCCCCTATCAGGTTATAGGGGAGAATAAGAAGATGGGGTTGCACACCCTGGTACTTCTGGATATTCAGGCTCACCGGGAGTATTACATGACTGCCAATGAAGGATTGGAATACTTAATACGCGTTGAAAATGAGCGAAAAGAAGGGCTTATAACTGAAGACAGTCTGGCAGTGGTTATTGCTAGAGCAGGTTCTCCAGAACCACTGGTTCGGGCAGAACGGGTGAACGCTTTAACCGGAGAAGACTTTGGAGGACCACTCCACTGTATTATAATACCGGGGGATCTGCACTTTCTGGAGGCAGAAGGGCTGGTTGTTTTAGCGGGTGCACCTGAATCCCTTCTGGAAGAAGATTAAATCTAATAATTAATTATAATGTTTTTAAGAAATTACAAAAATTTAAGAAAATTATAAGGATTTTAAGAAAATGGCTACAAATCTAATTAAAAATAATTTCAATAATGCCAGACCATTTCTTAAATGGGCGGGGGGCAAAACTCAGCTACTTTTAGAACTTGAAAAAAGGTTCCCTAAGTCAATACGGGAAAGTAGGGTTATCAAGCGGTATATTGAACCTTTTGTTGGTGGTGGGGCCATGTTTTTCTACCTTAAAAATCATTACCTGGTCAAGGAATCCATTCTTATGGATGTGAATCCGGAGTTAATCATGGCTTACCGGGTGATTCAGCAGGATGTGAATAAACTCATTACCATACTGGCCGATATGGAAACTGAACACCTTCAAAAGGGTGAAGATGCCAGAAAAGAGAATTTTTACAGTATTCGGGCTGACTACAACCAGCAACTGGAGTTGGTGGATTATTTAAATTATAATGCTGGATGGATCCAGAGAACCGCTTCCTTGATATTCCTGAACAAGACCTGTTACAATGGACTTTTCCGCCTGAACAGTAAGGGTGAGTTCAATGTACCCTTCGGTAGGTACAAAAATCCTACAATCTGTGATGAATTAAACCTGCAGGGAGTTCACCAGGCCCTTGATAAAACAGAGATATTATGCGCAGACTTTACTTATGCCGGGCAGTTCATTAAAAATGATACATTGGTGTACATGGACCCACCCTACCGGCCTCTAAACAGCACTTCTCACTTCACCAGCTACTCTGGAGAAAAGTTCAGTGACCCGGACCAGGAAAAACTGGCCAGATTTTACCAGGAAATGGATTTAAAAGGTGTATACCTTGTTCTGAGTAACAGTGACCCTAAAAACCATGATTTGGAAGATAATTTCTTTGATGAACTCTACAGCAAATATGAAATAGATAGGGTACCAGCTAAACGTAATATTAATTCTAATACGTCCAGCAGGGGCGAAATAAACGAGTTAATCATCAGGAATTTTAGTAATTAACGTTTTTTGAGTAAAATTAACAGTAATGAGAATATAGTATTGTTGATATATTATATGGAGGGAATAATTTGAAATGTGCTTCCTGCACTAAAAAAGATTGTTTTAACGGCAAGGACTGCCTGGAGATGGGGGACAAAATCAAAGAACTTTACGTAGATGATGAAATCAGTTTACTGAAAGCATCTTCTGCAATTGAAGCCAGATACTACATGGAAAAAACCCGTATTCAGGAAGTAATTCTTTTTTCAAAGGAAATGGGTTATGAAAAGATTGGAATGGCATTTTGTGTGGGTTTAGAACAGGAAGCCCGCCAGATTCATGATCTTTTCCGAAAACATTTCCAGGTGCACTCAGTTTGTTGTAAAGTATGTGGGATTGACAAATCTGACTTCCAGCTGGAACAGATTGATGAAAACGGTTATGAAGCCATGTGCAACCCCTTAGGTCAAGCAACAATCCTCAATGAAAAAAATACAGATCTTAACATTATAATCGGGCTGTGCATTGGTCATGACATCCTCTTCACAGAACATTCGGAGGCACCAGTAACCACTTTGGTTGTGAAGGATAGAGTACTTGCCCATAACCCTTTAGGGGCAGTTTATTCTAAATACTATCAAAATAAACTTAAAAATGGAATATAAACCAAATTGAAGATGGAAATAACAGTTAAATTTTATAATTCAATTATTAAATTTGGTTTATTCACTTATTTTTTCTATATTGGGGGTTATTTGATATTTGGCGTATTGTTTAAGTTTAATCTTCCTCTTTAGGGGTTTTATCCTTTTTATCAATGAATTCACATTTTTCAACATTTTGAAGGGGGATTAACACGATTTTCTTCCCAGTATCCTGTGATCCATAAATTACTTCAATCAAGCCTCTTTTTTCATGGATTTCTATAGATTCAACTCCAAACTCTCCCCGGCGAAAGTTGTGCACACTTTCATTGATCATACTCACTTCAATTCGGTCAATCATTTTTCCCCTCTTAATAGCTGTTTTAACTCTCTTAATTGCTTTATTTCAATTAATTCTCTTCAATTAATTATCTCATTAATTCTTTCAATTTAATCTTTCAATTATTGCATCTGATTTTTTTTAGATCTGATTTTATTTTATCTTCCCCAAATTAAATCAATTTTTTGTTTTAATTCATGTTCCGACCATAGTTTTGACTATCTAAATTGATTTTATAATTCAATATTTCCACCATTCTACCAGAAACTATAAATACTCAAATCAACTATGTTAAAAGTAACCTATGTTATAAATAACCTATGTTAAATTAATCATATGTTAAGTTTAAATTATTTGTATTGATTATTTGAATTAAATTTGAATTGAATTAAAAAACACGGTGATTCAATGGTAAACACAGAACTCATTATTTTAGGAATGATATCTTTCCAGCCGAGTCATGGGTACCTGCTTAAAAAAAATGTAAGTGATTACTTTGGAAACCCCTATTTCAAGTTGAATAACAACGTACTCTATTCTACGCTGACTAAATTGGAAAAAAACGGATTCATCATAGGAAAAGAAATGCCCAGTGAGAAAATCAATAAAAAAGTATACCACATCACAGAGGAGGGGAAAAAACACTTAATCGACATGGTGTCTGAACCTGCAAAACCAGAAATAGATGATTTCAGTTTCAAAGTACAGGCTGTATTTTTAGACATGATCCCCAAGGAGAGTAGAATAAAAGTTGTCAAACCATTACATGATGCTAAACTAAAATTGTATCATGACGCTCTGGAAAAGAAGAAAAAACATGGTTTAAACATGCTCCCTGTTTCATTCACAGTCCTTGAATATGGTATAAAAGAATTGGAGAATGTGCTTGAGTTTTATGAAAGATTGATGAATATGGAATGAACTGGAAATGATTATGAATTACCCATTAACTCAACTATCAAAGTTTTCATGATTGTCGTAAGGAGGAGTTTTAGATATGAATAATGTTATTATTGAGGCCAGGGATGTCACCAGAGACTTCGGTGATTTCAGGGCAGTGGATAAACTCAATCTAAAAATAAGAAAAGGAGAAGTCTTTGGTTTTTTAGGCCCCAACGGTGCAGGAAAAACCACTTCCATTAGCATAATGGTGGGATTACTGCGTCCCACCAGTGGACAGGTCTTTATCAATGGTGAAGAAGTTGATAAGGTAAAAAAAGGCACAATAGGCGTATGTCCCCAGGAACTGGTGCTTTGGGACTTTTTAACCTGTAAGGAAAGCCTTATGCTCATGGGGGAAATGTACGATGTTCCCAAGGATGAACTGGAAAAAAGAGTAGAAAAACTCTTAAAAGACCTGTTTCTCACGGATAAGGCAGATACTGTTGTAACTAAATTATCAGGTGGTATGAAACGCCGCTTAAACCTGGCCATGGCAGTGGTTCACCAACCAGAAATCGTCCTTCTGGATGAACCTTCTGAAGGTCTGGATCCTCAGTCCCGCCGGGTGCTATGGAATTACATACGCAGTCTCCGGGATGATGAGGGTAAAACCGTTATATTAACCACCCACCTCATGGATGAAGCTGACCGCCTGTCGGATCGAATAGCCATCATTGACCATGGCAAACTTCTGAAACTGGACACACCCACCAACCTTAAAAAAGAGATAGGGGAAGGAGACGTGGTGGAAATGAAACTTTCTCATCCTGAAAAGAACCATGAGATTGCCGCCCTGCTTTCGGTGATGGAAGATGTGCACTCTGCAGTGGAGGTTGATGGCTCGCTCAATGTAAGGGCCATGGATGCAGTTGGTAAACTTCCTAAAATAATTGATGCAGTTGAAAAGGTAGGATGCCATGTTCTGGATCTATCGGTCCGTCAGAATACTCTGGAAGACGTGTTTATAGATTTAACTGGAACCGGACTGAGGGAGTAAGATAAAATGAGGTTTGTAAGCATAGCTAAAAAAGATTTAAAGGAACTTATCAGGGACCGCAGAGGTCTGATGATGATACTCCTCTTTCCAATGTTCTTCATGCTGGTTTTCGGCTTTGCCTTTGGAGGAATGGGACAGGAAAACGAACCACACAACATAGCAGTGGTTAACTACGATACCGGGGCAACCATGCCCGGCACCGGGGAACAGGTGAACTTCGCAAACAACCTGACCCAGGTATTACAGGACTCCAAGTATCAGGACAGTGATGTACATCTATTTAACGTCACCCAGACCACAGAAGCTGATGCTAATAAAAAACTAAAAAATAGAGATGTTGATGCCCAACTCATCATACCACCCAACTATTCCCAGTCTGTGGTGGCATTCATTACCAGTACCATACAGCAGCAGACTGCTCCGGGCACGGTAAATGCACCCCAGGCCAACCAGACCTCCACAATTATCATACGTGGTGACACCAGCTACATTGGATTTGGAGTCTCACAGGGAATATTAACCGGTGTTATGGGACAGTATCAGGATAAAATGGCCACTGAAACACAGAAGGCAGTGCTTGGAACATCAGGAGTCGATGCCAACAGTTACATCCAGAGCAAGGTAGAAGGCCTTCCAGGAACCGGAGCATTCACTAACTTTGACTTCCTGGCACCGGGAATGATCGTATTTGCCATACTGCTTTTAACCAACACTGTAGCCACAGGCCTAACCAGGGAAGTGGATAAAGGAACACTCACCCGACTTAAACTCTCTAAAATGACTTCTTTCGATCTTTTATTTGGAGGTATGCTCCCCTGGTCCCTTATTGCTGCAGCACAAGTGATAATCCTCCTGGCAGTGGCCATACTCATAGGTTTTAATTGGCAGGGTGGTTTAAACTCCATTATACTGGCAGTAATAGTGGGAATAATTGGGGGAATTGCTTCCATATCCCTGGGAATGATCATAGCGGCCTTTGCCCGTAACGACAAGCAAGCATCCAGCCTGGGAACACTCATAAGTGTGCCTTTATCCTTCATGGTTGGAGCATTTTTCCAACTACCTCAAATGACCATTGCCAATTTAGGAGGACAGTCCATCCAGTTATATGACCTACTACCCTGGACCCACGTGCTCAACGCCCTAAGATCTACCCTCACCTATGGTGGAGGCTGGGGTGACATTTCATACCAGGTGGTATGGGCAGTCCTGTTAACCATAATCTTATTCATAATTGGTCTGGGATTGTTTTCAAAAAATAGATTAAGGGCTGAAAACTAAAAATAACAATGCAGGCATATGGGCCTGCACTGTTACTAAAACAGACATTTATAAGATTGGTAATAAGGGTTAGAATTAAAATTATGGATGGAAATAAGTAGGGATTGATGTTCAATAATTAAATAGATTGTAGGAGTCTGATAGATATGTCAACAGAAAAACATGGTCACCAACATCACGGTAAATCCACCAGGGATATTTTGGATCCTACCCGTGTTCTAGGTGCCATTGGATTGGATGAAGGTCAGATATTCATGGATGCGGGTTGTGGGGATGGGTTCATCTCCCTGGCTGCATCAGAAATAGTTAAAGAAAAGGGAAAGGTCTATGCACTGGATGCTTACCAGCCCAGCCTTGATGGTTTAAGAAGTGAGATCAATGAACTTGACATTGGAAACATGGAACTCATACTGGCTGATATGACCATAGCCATCCCTTTGGAAGATAACCTTGTTGATGTTTGTGCCATGGCTAATGTACTGCATGGGTTTGCCAGTGAAGGTACATTGGAACCAGTTTTAAGTGAGATTAGAAGGGTTTTAAAGCCAGGTGGTACTTTTGCGGTGGTGGAGTTCATCAAGGCTGATGGACCTCCTGGACCCTCCTATGATGTTCGTTTAACCCCGGAAGATGTGGAGAAAATCCTGGAAGAACATGGATTCACCATAAGTGGAACCGCGGAAGTTGGCAAATACCATTACCTGGTTAAATCCTTTAAGAAATGAGTTTTTTATGAATTGTAACCTTTAGGAATTCTTCAATAAAATTCCTAACATTTTTTATGTATTTTATTTTTTATAAATTCTGTTTTCATACAATGTTTAGGTTCATTTCTTTCTGGGATATAGCATATATTATTCTGTAAACTTATTAAACGATGATCTAATCAAATATCATCCAAACTGAAGATGAACTAAAAATATTTCTTTTTTTTTGAATTATATTGTCATTTTGTACAATACTTTTAAATAATCGAAATAAGTAGGATATATCGATTTTATTCTATGGAAATGTTGATTATTTCGTGTCGATAAATTTTGATTATCGATCTTAAATAGCTAAAATATTAATTTTAAAGTCATTTTATTTCATCGATCTTTTTTAGTTATGTTTATATATACATTTCGAGTCATAATTAGTGTTCATGGATTTTCTAATTGGAGTCCATGATGAAAAAATAGAAGGAGGTTAAAATGAGTGAATATTTGAAAAAAGTGATTTTATTCATGGTTTTTACTGTGATGATATGTGTTTTAGCAAGTGGTGCTGTAAGTGCAGATGATTCGTCTTCTGCAAACCTTACAAATAACACTACCAACGGAACTACTGGAACTGACCTAAAAAATACAGGTCAATCAAATTACACAGGTCCGCAGGTTAACACCACTCTATGGAATTACACCACTGGCGGTTCTATAACTAGTCCGAGTCCTGCAATTGGTTCTGATGGAACCATTTACGCCGGAAGTAGTGATGGTAAACTTTATGCTTTGAATCCTGATGGGTCTGTCAAATGGACATACGCAACCGGTGGGGCTGTATACAGTCCAATAGTTGGTCCTAATGGTATTATTTACTTTGGGAGCTACGATAAGTTTGTGTATGCTTTGAATCCTGATGGAACGCTGAAATGGAAATACAAAACCCATGGAAACATTTTATGCAGGCCAACAGTTGGTTCTGATGGCACTGTTTATGTGGGAAGTTGTGACAGCAATTTGTACGCTTTGAACCCTGATGGAACCCTCAAATGGAGTTATACCACTGAATATCCTGTTCGAGATATTAATGGTGGTCCAGCTATAGGATCCGATGGAACCATCTATGTGGAAAGTGGTGGAGATTTTGGTAAGATATATGCTTTGAATCCTGATGGAACCCTCAAATGGTACTGCATCGTTGGACAATACTCAGATGGTCCGCCCATAATTGGTTCTGATGGTACTATTTATGTTTCAGGTTATGATAACACATTATATGCCTTGAATCCTGATGGAACACCTAAATGGAACTATTACACTGGGGGAGGCACATCTTATACTCCAATTGGGGGTTTGGCCATCAGTGCTGATGGTACAATTTACTTTGGAAATTATGATGGCATATTCTTTGCTATAAATTCCAATGGAACCCAAAAATGGAATTATACTCTTGGTGGGCGTGTATATGGTTCACCAACAGTTGGATCCGATGGAAACATCTATGTGGGAAGTTATGATTGCAAAATGTATGCTTTCAGTTCCAATGGAACACTCCTGTGGACTTACACCACCAATGGGGCTATCTATGGTTCTGCAACCATAGGTGCAAACGATACACTCTACTTCGGAAGCGATGATAAAAACATATATGCCATCGCAAACACGGTTTGTAGAGCAAATCAAACCAATGGAGGAGCTCCTTTAACTGTTCAGTTCAATGCTTCCGATGTTTCTCCGGGCTCATGGTCATGGGACTTCGGAGACGGAAACACCAGCACAGACCAAAATCCGATCCATACTTACCTTAATCCGGGGTTTTGCAACGTCACCCTAACTGTGACCAGAAGTAATGGACAAACACGCACTGTGAAATTTCCACAGTACATAAAGGCTTATTATTCGCCTGTGTCCAATTTTACAGCTAACACACCATGGGGATCAGTTCCTGGTGTTGATGCAGCTGTTCACAACCAGATACAGTTCAAGGATGTCACTACCAATGTTCCAACATCATGGTACTGGGAGTTTGGTGATGGAACATATAGTACAGAGCAAAACCCAACCCATGCCTACACTAACACCGGAACTTACACAGTCAAATTAACAGCAACTAACCCTGGTGGTAACAGCACATATTCCATTATTATTCAAGTATTGGGAACTATATCTGCAAATAGTACTCTTACCGATGGAACATACAATACTACGCAAACAGTGAATTTAACCAGTGATGATTCTACAGCAACTATCTATTACACTGATGATACTACAGACCCCAGAACAAGCAGTACGCGGGTAAAATATGCTGGACCAATCAGTATAAGCAAGACTACAACACTAAGATATGCCGCAGTTATTTCTACAGGAAAATGGAGTCCACTTTACCTGCAGAATTATGTGATTGGAACTGGAGGATTAATTAATTCTTCTAGCCCCACTTACCAGGGTAACAATAATAACACAGGACAATCTGGATACTCAGGCCCACAAACAAATAACACAAACTGGAACAACAGTGTAATAAACCCTCTGCAGGATACGAATGTAGTTATTGGATCCGATGGCACAATTTACAGTGGAAGTTCTAATGGTTACTTATATGCACTTTTCCCAACAGGAGTAATAAAATGGTTTTATTACACCGGGAGCTCATTGCAGGTTACCACTCCAACTATAGGAACAGATGGAACCATCTATATTCTTGGATCTGGTTATTTACATGCAATAGCAACTGATGGAACATTGAAATGGAAAGTTCAGGTTTATTCATCTGATAAAATTGCACCAAAAATTGGAACAGATGGAACTATTTACATTGTAAGCCATGACAACAGTGGTTTCCTTGACACGGCATTATATGCAATAAACCCGAATGGAACAATTAAATGGAACACAACCATCGCCGATGCAAGTATTGCAAATGGTAATCTGGCCATAGGATCCGATGGAACTATTTACGTTCCAGGTACTACTTTCTACGCAGTAAATCCCGATGGAACTATAAGGTGGACATACGCATTTCTTGATCATCAGTATTCGTCTCCATCTATAGGTCCAGATGGAACCATATACTTGCTGGGTTATAGTGGCACTTACAAAAGTAAAGTTGCTGCTTTGTATGCATTTAACCCGGATGGAACAGTTAAATGGACTTACAATACAAAAACTGCGAACTATGGTACTGTGGCTGTAGGATCAGATGGAACTCTGTACCTCCTGGATGCAGGTAACTTAATTGCTATAAATCCAAATGGAACCAAAAAATGGAATTGCAGTGTTAACGCTTATCTCTGCTCTCCACTAATTGGTGCAGATGGAATTATATACTGTGGTCTTTCAGCAGTAAGTCCCAACGGAACAATCCTCTGGAGTTACACTGGTGTCACATCAAATAGTAATCCAGTCATTGCTCCTGATGGAACTTTGTACATTGGAACCACCAAGGGATTATATGCTTTCCGTGATGTTGCAGCCAAGTTCAGTTACACAACCGGCACAAATCCACTGGTTACGCAGTTCAACGATGCCTCAACCAATGCTACGACTTGGAAATGGAATTTTGGGGATGGATCAAGTTCAACCCTACAAAATCCAACACATACCTACAGCAAATCAGGCCAGTACATGGTTACTTTAGAGGCTCTAACTCCAGAAGGTATTCTTAAAGCTGCTCAGATAGTTACAATCAGTGATATCACATCTCCAACGGTGATCATAAGTCCCAATGGGGGTGCTTTCAACACAACATTTAATGTAACTTTGAATGCTACTGATGACAGTGGTAATCAGACTGTTTACTACACTACCGATGGCAGTGACCCACGAACTAGCAGCACTAGGGGTATCTATACAGCTCCAGTTGGTGTAACTGATACCGTAACACTCAAATATGCTGCAGTAGACTCTTCTGGTAACTGGAGTCCCGTCTACAGGGAGACTTATACCAAGTCGGAGGTCATATCTGGTGTTATTGTGTATGTTCAGGATGCTTCGCACTACACTGGCTCACTGAATGATGAGGTACAATCAATACTGGATAATGCTGCATCTGGAAGTAACATAGTATTCCTGGGACAACTTTATGAAAATCTGCATCTGGTCCTCAATAAACAGTTAAACCTGATAAGTAACGTGGGAACAAAGATATCTCTATCTAATTCCTCTATTGTGTTTTTAATAAACGGAACTCAAGCTTCCGGGACCACTATTAAAGGTTTCATTATTATTAACACCGGTTCAGGTTCAGGAATAGTTGTAAACAACACCAATAACGTGACTATTTCCAATAGTCAGATAAGTTCAACTCGTGGAACAGCAGTTCAAGTGAATGGAAGTACCAACACCACCATCAGAAGCAGTTCTATACATGATTCTACTACAGGAATCAGTGTTTCAGGAAGTACAGGGACTCAAGTAAACGACAGCAACATTTACAACAATACTAATGGATTACTCATAGAAAACAGTGAAAACACAAGTACCAATCAGAACCAGATTACAGGTAACACTAAAAACGGAGTATCTGTTAGTAACTCCAACAACACCACCATCAACAGTAACACCATCAAGAAAAATGGGAACACACAAACCAATGGAAACGGAATATACCTGGAAAACTCAACCAACATAAACATTGGCTTCAACGAGATCAACGAAAACTTCTATGGAATAACAGCCAACAACGTAACCAATGCCCACATCTATAACAACACCATCTCTGACAATGCCCGTGACGGGATACTACTAACCAAATTAGTGAAAAACATTACCCTGGAGAGCAACACCATACAGCGTAATGATAATGGAATTAACGTAGACTGTGAAAACGAAAACGTGTCCATACTTACTAATTTAATCACTGACAACACCAAAAAAGCACCAGGACCCAAACCACAGCATGGAAATGGAGTTTTACTTGGAAACAACTATAAACATTCAGAAACGTTCTTCATAAACCATAATGTACTCCGTAACAATAGTAATTTGGACTTTCAGTCATGTGGTGCTGCCGGAATCTACATCCGTGGTTCCAACTGGATGGGAAGCTACTGTAAAAAGGTTTACTATGATCCTCAGATGATACTCACTTTACTCCGTACAAACACTAATGCATTCACGGCTGTGTTTTATGATGGTGTAAAAACTACTGAAGAAGTCATAGGGATTCCTAAAATGTCAGGAACATTTAGTACTGGTGCCTTTTCATGGTTAGCTGACATGGTCAATGGTAGATCAACAACTACTACTGATACTACTAATGGAGGCCAGATAAGCTATACTCTACTTGGTTCTAAGGTAACTATTGAATACAACGCCCCTATAACGGATCTAGATGGACCTAATAATGGTGGTTCTGATCCTGGACCTACTGGTCCCGGTGATACGCCAAGTAGTTCCTCTACTGGCCCAGGGTCTGGTTCAGGCTCCGGTTCAGGATCTGGTAATGGTGCATCTTCAGGTTCTGCTTCAGCCGTAGGCGCTACAGCAGCAGCATCTGCAGCAGGAAGCAGTGGATCATCTGGCCAAGGGCAAAGTTCAAAAACAGTTCAAGAGTTAATTGCTGATGAAGTAACCAAAAATACAAATGTTTGGGCAATCATTGGAGTTATTCTGCTCTTAGTCCTGGTTTTAGGAGCCTACTATCGGAAAGATATCTCGAATATGATCCGGAAATCCAAAAAATAATTTTTCCCCATTTTTTTTATTTTTTTAAAATGAGTTACAATTTCATATTGGCTTTGTATTGTGTTTTATTATTTATTTCTAGTTTTATTAATAATAAAAAATTATTTACGGTTTTTTATGTGGCTAATTACTTAAATTAAATGATTTTTGCAGTGAATTAAAGATTCAATAGACTAAATGATTGGATTGAATCAGAAAAAAATAATGGTTTTTTTTTAATTTAGAACTCAATCTGTGAGATAACTTTTTGTTAGAATGTTAAAAAAATTAATAAAAAGGAGTTTTTTCCACAAGTCAGTGGGGGCACGTCTTATTAATACAGTGGCGTGTAACTATCCACAAAATCCTCATAATCCCGATCTAAAATCCTTAAAGCAGACATTGCCTCAGGAGAAGAACAGCATCGCTCTTCCACCAGATTACGCAGGGTACCGTTTTGTATATGGGCTCTCACTTCTCTCAACACAAAGTCCAGAGAGTCTCGATTGTATTTTTTCAATTCTTCTGGAGTAAAATCGTATATAGGATATTGTTGGAGGTCATAATTACCGTGAGGAGTGGTTATTGTCCCTATCTGGGCATAAAAATCTGCACTGGAATCTCCAAAGAAATCCACACCAAGATAGACCAGTAAAGGAATGAAATTCAACTCTACAAATGGGAAAAATAATGCTGAATTTGGGCTCATATTCTCCCGTAGACTGGTGATTATCTTCAGAAGATCCTGGGGTTTTCTTATAAGTTCTTCGGGGTTTGCCACCAGAAAAAGCCGATAACCCAATTCTTCCAGTGCACTGGCACATTCCAGGCGAAGATCCGGATATTTAGCACCATGAAGCACTGCTATCTGGTTAACATCACCATTTTGTGCATTTTCTATGGTGTTTTTCACAGACCATTCAGCCATTTCTCGAGGCACATCATAAGGCATGGGTTCATCTGGAACCATGGACTCCTGAGTAAATTGTAAAATGTTTGGAGTTTCTGTGGCCTGGTATTTTCCCTGCCTTGCCGGTCCGTCGTGTAATTTTATTTCTAACATGCGATCAGTGTTCTTTTAATGATTAAATTATTTTTTTAATGAATTAAGAATCAATGATATTTATTCAGTTACTTAAGAATCTATTCAATTACTCATATATTGTACTCATCTTAAATTAATAAATGTCCCATTTACTTATAATTTTATTTAATCTCACGGGTTAACATCTCTTTAATATTATCGCCTACGACTGTAACCTAAAAGGTTACACTAACCTAATTTTTAGCAACCTTTATATAGCCCTATACTAAAGACTTTAAACTGGAAATCACATGGTTTTCCAAGAGAACCGTAGGATGACCGGGGCGTGAATATAATGAGCTTTTTAGATCGCTTAAAAAACGTATTTAGTGGCGGAGAAGGGCCAGAAAAGAAAGATCAATCAGCAAAATCAGATACTGAAAAGCCCCCGGTTGAAAAAGAAACAACAATACAAGAGACAGCCAAAGATAAACCAAAATCAGAGACTTCAATCACTGAGGAAGATTCCTCCAAAACAACAACTGCAAAAACACAAGAAACAGAAAAAGCAAAAGAATCAAAACATGATACAGAGATTCAAAAAGAAATTAAACCGGAAATGGCTGAAGCTGAAAAACCAGTGAAAGCAAAAGATAAGTCAAAAAAAGAAAGGAGTGAAAAAATGACTTTACTGCAAACTGATGAAAACTTAATTACCCGTGCAGATGTGGATGAAGATTTCAAACAATCAATCATGGACGCTGGCGCAGAATCAGTGGCCGTATGTTTCCAGTGCGGTACCTGTACTGGTGCCTGCCCATCAGGAAGGAGAACCCCTTACCGAATAAGAGGAGTAGTCCGAAGGGCCGTAATGGGATTAAAAGAAGATGTAATATCCGACGATTCCATCTGGATGTGTACTACCTGTTACGAATGTCAGGAAAGATGCCCACGAGGAATTAAAATTGTGGATATTGTGAAGATCATACGAAACCAGGCTGCAGCAGCCGGATACATGGCACCTGCACACAAAATGACTGGATTATTCGTTACCAAAACCGGCCACGGTGTGCCAATCAACGATGCTACCATGGCACTGAGAAAAAGTGTTGGTCTGGATGAACTACCACCAACTACCCACCAGTTCCCAGAAGCACTGGAAGAAGTACAAACAATAATCAAAGCCACAGGTTTCGACAACCTCATAGGCTACAACTGGGAAACCGGAGAACTAGAATAAGGTGATAAAAATGGCATTCGCATATTTCTTAGGATGTATAATGAACAACAGGTACCCTGGAATTGAAAAAGCAACCAGGATCATGTTTGACAATCTGGACATCGAACTACAGGACATGGAAGGTGCATCATGCTGCCCCGCACCAGGAGTATTCGGCTCATTCGACCGAACCACCTGGGCTGCCATAGCCGCCAGGAACATAACCATTGCTGAAGATCAGGGTAATGACATCATGACTGAATGTAACGGATGTTTCGGATCACTATTTGAAACCAACCATTTGCTCCACGAAGATGAAGAAATGAAGGAAAAGATCAATGGTGTCCTAGCAGAAGCTGGCCGTGAATACAAAGGGGAAATTAACGTTAGACACTTCGCTGAAATTCTCTACAACGATGTAGGACTGGACAAACTATCAGAAGCAGTCACAAACCCACTAAACCTCAACGTTGCAGTACACTACGGCTGCCACTTCCTCAAACCAAGTGCAGAAATCGACATCGATGACCCAATCAAACCAACCATCCTTGATGAACTGGTGGAAGTTACCGGAGCAAAATCCGTACCATACAAAGATAAAATGATGTGCTGTGGAGCAGGTGGAGGGCTACGTTCCCGTGATCTCGACGTAACCCTATCATTCACCCGTGAAAAACTCCAGAACATGAAAGAAGCAGGAGTAGATGCAATAGTTAACGTTTGCCCATTCTGCCACTTACAGTTCGACGTGGGACAGACCGAAGTAAACAAAGCCTACGGTGACAACTGGGACATCCCTGTTTTCCACCTGGCACAGCTCTACGGACTGGCAATGGGAGTCAGCAAAGAAGACCTCACAGTCGATGCTCACCAGATCAGCACTGACCCTGCCCTTGCAAAACTGGATGAAATTACCGGTGGAGAATAAACCTATTCTCCCTTTACTATTTTTTTTACCCATAAGTTTTTTATTTTTAAAATACTAATTAAATACTAGTTTTAACTTGGAACTAACAGAATAAAATATAAGAGGTGTTCTTTTGTTCGTAGCTACTCTAGCTGGAGTATTCAAATTCACGGAATTACCGGAAAAATACGGTCCTTTTGTACAGTACAAAGCATCATTAGAAGATAAAACAATTAAAAATACTGATGACATAGCCATCCTGGATATTAGTGGTACTGAAAGTGTGCATGTATTGTTTTTAGGCTCCTATAAAAGTTTAAAAGAAATCGATGAGGAGCTTAAGGCAGTTGATACCAAACTCAACCACAGTTCTAGAAGTGTTCTGGAAGGTTACTTATGAGCGAATTGCCAGCAGAACAGACATGGCTGGTGCTGGTGGAACTTCTCACTGATCTTAAAAGTAAAGAAATGGAGATCCCCAAAGAAATCACCAAAAACATCCAGATGGCCAAAACCACCATCAACTTCTACAAGGTGGACCCTGCAGACCCTGAAAGACAGGTAGCGGTTAAACGAATCAATGAATTTTTAACTTCAGTCCAGAATTTTCTCATGGGTTTAGCTGATGAGATAGGTTCAGAGTACGCTGATAAATGGATGAATAAACTCCTAAGAGCTTCCAGAGGAGAAGTAGTATATCCACAGAAGAAAATTGATTCCAAATTCGTGGTAGGTGCGCCCTCTGGTTTTTCCATGGTCAGAATGAACTTCAAGTCCCCTCTTTCTGAGGATAGGGTTCAGGAAATCGCGGAATACGAAAATGTTATCATCGAATTTGAGGAAGATACCCTGGTAATAATATATGGAGATAAAGAAAACATTAAAAAAAGCCTCCAGGAACTTTCATCATTCTTCAGGGAACAAATAGAATAAACATTAGAAGTTAAATTTCTTCTTGGATTAACTTTCCAAAATTATAGGGGACCTTGCTGGTTAAACGTACATACAATAATTTAAACATTGACTTAAATAGAGTTTAAAACTGGATTTAATAAAACTGGATTTTATTTGGATGATATCCATTTAAATGAAATCATAGATTCATTAATCACAATCAAACTCATTTTTAGTACTAAAACTTGATTTAGTTGAAATTTGAATTTTTACCATTTAGAAATTTAACATTTGAGGAGGAAGAACTATGAAAATCATTGCTATAAGCGATCTCCACGGTGATATAAAACCCATCATTACCTATCTTAAAGATAACAAAGTGGACCTGATAATCATAGCTGGTGATATAACCAATTTCGGACCTCCCGAGCTGGGAGAGGATATATTAAATGAAATCAGTTCATTCGAAGTACCAGTACTGGCAGTGCCTGGCAACTGCGATCCTGAGTCCATTAATAGCAGTATAGATAAATCCCAGGCTATAAATATCCATGCCCGGAGTATGATAATTAAGAATCTGGGAATCTGTGGTTTTGGAGGCTCTAATCCCACACCATTTGATACTCCCCTTGAATTTGAAGAAGTTCAAATTTATGATGAAGCAAAAAAAACCATTGAAGGAATAAAAAAACAGGAAATAACTCTTTTTGTTACTCATGCCCCTCCTTATGGTAATAAAACTGATTTATTACCTTCAGGGGAGCATGTGGGAAGTAAAAGCTTACGTAAAGTAATTGAAGATGTGCAACCTACCCTAAATATCTGTGGTCACGTACATGAAGCACGTGGCACTGATAAGATTGGTAACACCACTATCGTAAACCCTGGAGAACTATCCAAGGGATATGCGTGTTTAATACAACTTGCTGATGTTCCTAATGATGAAGAAGTTAAAACAGAAATAATAAAACTTTAAAGTTAGTAATCGAGCTTTAATATTTCTGGGATAAAAAAAATCCATAAAGAAAAGGATTTAAATGATGTTGACAAATAATATCTTGATTTTTATATCTCTGCAATGCCCCTATGTTGAGGTGAAGTAACTATGATAATGGTTGAAGGAGAAGTAAGCGGGAAAAAATACAGGGAACCCTTTTCAAAGGGAGTTTTAGCCAGGTCCCTAACCCGTGCTGAGATGGATCCCAACAAGGCCTACACTTTCTCTTCCCAGATAGAAGCTCAGCTCAAAAAAGAGGGTGTAAATTTAATCAAACTGGATGACCTGGTAAATGTTGTCCGCCAGAGGCTCAAAGAGGAGGACAGTGAAATAGCTGTTCAATATGGCCTGTGGAAAAGGATAAGAAAATGTCAGGACCCTTTAGTTATTCTCATAGGGGGTTCATCAGGAGTGGGAACTTCTTCCATAGCATTTGAGGTGGCCAACAGGTTGGGAATCCGTAACATGATCAGCACAGACATGATACGGGAAGTAATGCGTAAAATAGCATCCAAGGAACTTCTACCAACCATCTATGAATCCAGTTACACTGCCTACCGTTCCCTGCGCATACCCCCACCACCAGAACTGGATGAGGTGTTAATAGGTTTCAGGGACCATGTGGATACGGTGAGTGTGGGTGTGGAGGCGGTTATTGAACGATCCATAACTGAAGGCATCAGTATAGTTATTGAAGGAGTTCACATAGTGCCTGGATTTATCAGGGAAGACCTGGTTTCCCGAGACAACGTGCACATGTTCATTTTAACTCTGGAAGATGAAGAAGTACACAAAGGTAGATTCTATTCAAGATGCAGACAGCAATGGGCAAGAAGGCCTCTTGAAAGGTACATGAACTATTTTGGTGCAATACGAAGAACTCACAAATACTTTGAGAGTCAGGCCAATAAATACCATGTTCCGGTGATAGAAAACATTGATATCACCACCACCATTGAATCGATTATTGAAGATATAACCAAAACCTATGGAAGTGAAGAAGACCATGTTACCGAATCTAAAGGTTAAGGATGTAATGAGCAACAAGGTTATTACAGTCCCTCCTACTGAAGATGTTGTATTTGCATTTGAAAAGTTGATGAAACATAAAATAAGTTCACTACCCGTAGTGGATGATGATGGAAAACTAATAGGAATTGTAACTGCCACTGATCTGGGTCATAACTTGATACTGGATAAATATGAGTTAGGTACCACAGTGGGGGAAGTTATGGTTGACCAGGTGATATACGTTTATCCTGAAGATGACCTGGCCACTGCAGTGGGCAAAATGCATGAATATGGATCAGATGAGGGTATAATCAACCAGCTGGTTGTACTGGATAACCATGAACTGGTGGGTATTGTTTCAGATGGAGATATAATACGTTCCATTGAACTGTAAAAGCAGAGTATTTAATCAAAATCTTTTATTTAAAAAAAATGAGGGGAAGGTTATTTTCTTAAATTTCTTAATGGAGAAATTCCCTTAATGGGTAATTCCTAAAGAAAAAAAGAGAATACCTTTATTTCTATTTAAAAATCTTGTTTCTGTCTACTTATTGTTGTTCCACATTTATTTATTCTTTGTTCAGCTTTGGGGAGTGACCCTTGGTTTGAAGGAGTCACACAAACTGGGAAACTTCTTGGTTAATTCCATTTCCAGTTTTTCAATGATTTCATCTTCTATTTCTGGACTTTTCTCCACAGAAACTGAGAAAGAATCTGCACTGAGGGTGACAGTTATGTTTTCTTCACCAATGTTAAACTCCATGGGAATGGATTTACCATCATCCAGTGTTTGCACCATGTCTTCCATGATCTCATCACTTATCTTAAGCAGTTTATTCCCACTGGGAGTGTAGGTTTCGTTTTGAGTTTCTATTCTCTTTATCCGGAATGGAGCACAGCCTTCAGTTCGGGCAGCCTTCCGGTTAGTCCAGAATATGGTCACCATCACCTTTTTATCATTGTCCATTTGGCTTTCAAAATTCAATGACTTCATGATTTACCCTCCTTAATCCCCGATCATAAGTCGTATTGAGTTACTTATTTCAATATTATTTTAAGTTTTATCTTATTCTATTCTATCTTATTCTATTTCCATCTTATTTCAGTTCTAGCCTATTCTGTTACATTTTTTTAATTTTTTGGGCCATTTGCTGACCTATCTGGTAACAGTTATCCAGCTGGTCACTGGTTGGCATGTAGTTAACCTCATATTTCTCCTGAACATCGAATCCACACTTAGTAAGTGTCTCACCTACTTTATCCACAGCTTTACCACTCCATCCCTTGGAGCCAAAGGTAACTGCCAATCGTTTAAATCCTGTCCGCTGGAAGCTCAAACCCTCCAGGTAGTAGAGCAGATCTCCTGCACTAGGGTAGGGTCCGTTGAAGAGTGTTGGAATCCCCAGAAGCAGGGCTTTACTGTCCAGGATGTCGTTAACCATTTCGCTTCGTTCATCGGTGTGCATGAAGTACATGATCACATCCACCCCTTCACTCATGAGACCTTCGGCCAGGGCATGGGCCATCATACGGGTGGAGTAATGCATGGTATCGTAGATGATGGTGGCCTTATCCCGGCACTTGCCTGTGGCCCAGTTGCTGTAGGCAGTGATGATCTTGGCAGGATCAGTCCATATCTGCCCGTGGGAAGGTGCAATCATCTTGATCTTATCCAGCAATCCCAACTCCTTAACCTCTTCCAGCTTGCGCACCACCAGCATGGAGGCCGGTGTCACCAGGTTAGCGTAGAATTTTTGGGCAGCATTCATCAGCACGAATTCTGGTATTTCATGATCATACCTTTCTCTGAAGCAGAGGTGCTGGCCAAAGGCATCATTTGAAAACAGAATACCCTCATCAAGTAGGAGAGTGAACATGCTATCGGGCCAGTGAAGCATCTTGGCATCCAGGAAGGCCAGGGTCCGACCACCCACTTCCAGGGTGTCTCCGGTTTTTACTGCCTTAAAATCAGCATCTTCCAATCCGGGGTAGTGCTGTTTCAGGCCGTTGATTGCCACCTGACTGCAGTATATGGGGGCATCAGGGAAGCGTTTGTGAATCTCAGTTAAAGCCCCGCTGTGGTCTTTTTCAATATGATTCTGGATGATAACATCTACCTTCACTTCCCGGTTTTCCTGGGCAAATGCATCCTCTATTCGGCCCCATAACTGTGCTGAAGAACCAGGGTAGGTGTTATCTATTACTGCCACCTCATTATCTCCAAATACTAAAAAAGCGTTGTATGTAGTTCCTTTTAGAGTGTAACCGTGGTAGTCCCTAATATCCCAGTCAATCACTCCAATCCAGTACACTCCTTCTCTAATCTTAACTGCATCTGCTTTCATTATTTCCCTCCTGAATAAATATAGAAATTCGTGATCTATAACTTATTAATTATTAGCAAATTGTATCATATATTTTTTATTCTAAAGAGTTTCCAACTTTCATTCTAAAGAGGTTTCTTTTTATTCTAAAGACTTACCTTCTTAATTTTAAACAGATTGACTTTTTTTATTCAAACAGTCTCTTCTTTTTTAATTTAAACAGTTTACAGATTCATTAACCGTTCTAAAAAAAGTCATGAATCCCTAAACAGAGATTTATGATAAATTTAGTGAAAATATTCATATATTGTAAAATAATCATGGGTAAAATACGGGGTAAAAATATTGGGCAAAAATACTGGTTTAAAATACCTATTCCTGTTTTTAATATTGAATTTTTATTTCCCTAAAAAAAAAGACTCATTATAAGGTACAATGAGATTGAAATGGCAATACAGGCGGGAATGGTTACAATCCAGGTGGTGGCAATGTTTTTTATAACATCCAGTTTAATGGTCCGGGTACCTCTGGCCAGTCCCACGCCTATAACTGTTCCTACCAGGGTTTGAGTAGGGGAGACAGGCATTCCCAAAGTGGCGAAGATGAAAACAACTGATGCAGCTGATATCTGTGCTGCAAAACCCCTTGAAGGGATTAAATCAGTTATCCTCCGTCCGACTGTGTCGGTGATCCTTCCACCAGCTACCAGGATCCCAACGACTATTGCCAGGGCCCCAATTATTTTAATATCAAAACCCGCACTGGTCCCGAATGTATAATAAAGCACTCCTGTGGCCACTGCAATGTCAATGGCCCCTACATTCAGCGCTGCAAAGGCAGAACTGCCAATCTGTAAGTAAGAAAAAACTTTCTCCATACGACCTTTAACTGCAATATCTTTAACTTTATCTAAAAATGCATTTTTAAGAAGATAATAAAGTATAAACCCGATTGCCAACCCTATTAATGGAGATAACACCCAGCTGGCCAGTATAAGTCCCAGGACATTGAGGTTCATGCTGCTGATACCAACGCTAACCAGGCCGTAACCGAAAACCGCACTGATGATGGCATCTGAGCCGGATATTGGTATTTTTTTAATGATGGTGATGGTTATCCACAGTGCAGCTGCCAGGGTAATTATGAATGCTCCGGTGGCAGGTAGGGTGTCTGCACTGATTATTCCACTGCCCACAGTTTTTATCACATTATTTCCCAGATACATTGCCCCTATAAATTCAAAAATAGCACCCAGTATCAGGGCTTTTCGCATGGTAAGGGATCCACTGCCTACTGCAGTTCCCACTGAGTTCCCAATGTCGTTGGCGGCAATGTTAAAAGCCATGTAGATGCTTATAACCACGCCGATTATGAGGATCCAGTCCATGTGATTATTATGGTGGTGGTAGTTGAAATATTTTGACGGGATTTGTAACCGTAACTTTAAAATACCATCAATACCAACATTAACTGGGCTAGACTGGAGGGTCAGGGGTCCTCTGTAAGCGCACATCCCCTATATGGTGCAGTCGAAGTTCAAGGGGCGGCAGTTTAACTGGGTGTTGGCCCAGTATTTCAACGTCGAAACCTCGTCCCGCAGGATCAGTGGTGGCAGAGCCTCGGCTGGAGGGCCGGGGTGAACTGTCTTAACTTTGGGAACGGGTCAGGTCTGGAAAGAAGCAGCTCTACCTTAGACAGCTGATGCTTGTGGAGTAGCGGGGTGGAGTTGGAATTCTGGATCACCAGCATTCACGAGAACTGTCCACCCTTGAACACGCCCACTTAAACTTATTGAAGAGTTTATTAAAATCATAGAAGAGTTTAATCAAAAACACATTAAACATGAGTATTAAACTGACATTGAAATTTGGAAATTTAAAATTAGTTTCATTAAATTTTTGGGATGAAGGTTTGCCTTTTGAGTACTAGCTTAAAACTTTAAATAGTAGATTAGACAATGTTTTGTTACCTACTTTTTTAATTTAATACATAAATCAATGCAGGGGTGGCCCAGCCTGGTACGGCGTGGGACTGCTAATCCCATGATCCTTTGGATCACGCGGGTTCAAATCCCGTCCCCTGCGCTTTATATATTAGTTTTTCGCTATATGTTAGATTTATATATTATAAAACCTGTTTTCATAACCTTTTTTCATAAACTTCTTTATTTTAATTTATAAAAAACTCAGTTGTCATGTTCTAGTACCATTTTCACGAATTCAACAGGTGTGGAAGATTTTTCAGATATCTCTCTAATGGAAAGTCCCTGGGCAGCAAATCTTCTCACCACAAATTCCAGAGGTTCACCCACCTCGATGATGTAACCATCAGGGTCATAAAAACGCATAACCCTCTGTCCCCATGGTTGAGCCCTGATTTTATGAACAAATCTACAATTGAGAGATTCTAATTTCTCCTGAACACCATCCAGCTCTTCAGATTCAAAATATAATTCCATGAAGTTTTTATCAACATTGAAATTCTTATTCCCCTTGCCATTGGTAGCTGATGAATCCCCTAGAAGTTCCTTGTAGTGTTCAGCATTGTGAATGGCAAAACCATCTTTAAAAGCCACATTGGCCCCGTGATCCATTTCTACTTCCTGTTTCAACACATTTTCGTAGAATTTTCTGGATTTATCAATATCCTGCACAGTTATTAGAGGACAGATGTATTTTATTTTCATCATTAATTCTCCTACCAAATCCTTTTTTAATTCTCCTTCTAAATTTCCTAAAAAATTCTACTGTAAATTCTCCTAAAATGAATAATAAAACAATCAATTCATTAAACGGAAATGTTCATTAAATCGGCCACAATCAAATAATAACTCGCCAATCCCTTCCATTTTTCCCATGAACTGGCAATTTCCAGGACTTTTTCTGATGATATCTTTCCACCCGCACCATAAAAATTGCCAATAACCCTCTGCAGACCGATGTCATCTGCAGGAATAACATCCAATCGACACAATCCTCTAAGCATTGCCATTTCGGCGGTCCAGACACCAATACCCCTGATTTTAATCAGTTCTTCCATCATTTCAGAGGCGTTACTCATTTTTTGAAGGGATTGCAGGTCCACATCTTTGTTTATTATTTTTAAGGATAAATCACGAATATACTCTGCCTTTCTAGAACTCAGACCACAACTTCGAAGTTCTTCAAGATCTAAACTGCTCAAATCTTCTGGTGAGGGATATGAATAATAATCCTGACCATAAAGATGAACCGACCGTCCAAACTGCTTTATTAAACGGTTTTCTATACTATGGGCTGCTTTGAGAGATATCTGCTGTTCTATAATGGAATCCACCAGTGCTTCAAATAACGTGGGTGTAGAAGGATTTTTAAGACCGTAAAGTCTGCTAGTGATGGGTGACAAAACAGGATCTGATTTTACCTGCTCATAGAAAGGATGAAGATCCATTCCCAGGTTAAAAATCCGGTAAACAATTGGTGGAACTGAATTTAAAATATCCGGGGATAGTTCCTCATCTGATTCCACACTAACCTTAATTTCAGGTTCATCAACCGATCCCACCGATTCAATGTACAGAAGCATTGTTTCCTGATTAATTGTGAGAGTCTGCCAGAGGCGATTATTGGCATACTTTTTTATACTTTTATCACCACTGGAAAATATCCTGCAACTTAAATCAAAATCAAACGGTGCTTTGGCCTTTATATTGAAATTGGATTGATACATTAAATCACCTTAATATTCATCAATTCCACAGTAATTTTTCCCATATCAATTCAGTTCTATTTTTTTACCCATATTTGACAGATTAAGGTTTAACAAACTTCAACCACTTATTTCAACCGCTTTTTATACTCGGACAATTCATTCTGCAGTCTACAGTTTTTTAATGCCTTAGAAATAACATGATGATTTACAATCCATTTGATTGGTTACTATAATTTTTTAATGGCATTTCCCAGCCTTTTTATCCCTTCTTCAATTTCTTCTACACTTGAATTGGAAAAATTCAGTCTCATGGTGTTCTTTTCAGGACCTTCAGTGTAGAATGTTTCTCCAGGTACAAATGCGACATTTTCTTCCATTGCCAGTTCAAACAGTTCCATTGAAGATGTGCCCTCCGGTAGAGTGACCCATAGGAACATCCCGCCCTGGGGAGATGTGTGTTTAACTCCCTCTGGAAAGTACTTCTTGATGGAATGGACCATCTGGTCTCTCTGGGACTTGTATAATTGTTTTATGCTCTGGATATGCTGGTCCACGTCATTGTCTTGGAGGTACTGGTAAACCACCCTTTGGGTGAAGTAGTTAGAGTGGAGATCAGAGGCCTGTTTGGCAGTGACCAGTTTATCCATAACCTTGGGGGGAGCCACAATCCAGCCCATCCTCATACCAGGGGAGACGATCTTGGAGAAAGTTCCGAAGAGTATTGAATCTGGTAAATGGGATTTGATTGGAGGTATATCCTCCCCCATGAATCGTATCTCACCGTAAGGGTTGTCTTCAACCAGGATGGTCTCGTGTTCTGCCATTATTTCTGCAACTTTTTCCCTTTTACTTTCAGAGTAGGTTATACCAGTGGGGTTCTGGAAACTACTGACAGTGTAGAATAGTTTGATATTCTCCTCTTCCAGGATCTTCTCCAGGATGGTGGTGTCTACTCCATCATCCAGCAAAGGTACAGAATGAAATTCTGGTTCGTACAATCCAAATGCCTGTATAGCCGCCAGATAGGTGGGTCTTTCCATGATCACACCATCACCACTGTCCAGGAAAACTTTCCCCACCAGATCCAGGCACTGCTGGGATCCATTGGTTATCAGAATATCTTCAACTTCAACTTCCATGCCCTGTCTTTCGTAACGCTGGGCTATGAATTCCCTTAACTTGCGGTAACCTTCGGTGGTGCTGTACTGGAGAACTTTATCACCGTCTTCACTTAGAACCTTTGATGTGGCATTGTTAATGGCTTCCACTGGGAAGGACTTTGGATTGGGAAGTCCGCCAGCAAATGAAATCATGTCATCATCATCGGTAACCTTCAAAATTTCCCGGACAAAAGACCTTGGTATCTTATTCATACGACGAGCAAAATGGTAATTCATGAAAAATCCTCTTAATTAATTGTTAAATGGAATTATATTTTATTAAATCAAACTTTAACTGATTTTATGTTTATTATTACTAATCATTTTATGTGGAATTTCCTTATCAAACTTTATTTTTACATTTAAACTGTCCATTTGGAACAACATCTTTTACTATTATGATCATTTTTGTTTACTATTATGATCATTTTTTGCTACCATAACGGCGCACATGCGCCCAGGCCTGATGATAATCTTCAAAACCATCCTTACAAGTGTACATGGATGTTTCATTTCTATTAAATACTTTCCGATCTTCACCCACCGGGCAGACTTTGATGCAGATACCACAGGGGGAACGGTATTCTTTTCGCAGTTTCCTGCTGCGGGTGGCACATTTCATCTTGTTTATCAGGGGAGGAAAATCATTTCCAGTTTCCTGTTCTGATTTTATGGCATTTACTGGACAGTTCTGGGCGCAGGACAAACAGCGGGTGCACAGATCATCACCATAAATCTTGCTTCCTTCCAGTTTTAGGGTGGTGAATATACTGGTAAAACGTACCCTGGGCCCATATTCTGGTGTGAGGAGAACGTTATTCAATCCAAAGGATCCAAGACCCGCCAGGAATGCGGCGTGTTTATGGGAAAAGAATGCCAATGGTTTTTCCTGGAGCACTTCAATATCTCCGTAACCATCCCTGGGAATGAAAATAGAGGGGTAACCCTTCAGGGTAAGGAAATTGGATATTTCGTAGGCCTTCTCATCCAACAGAATGTTCACTGTTTCATAGAGTTCGTGATAATAAATAGATGGGGCAGTTTCCACAATGGGAAGCTGCACTGGTAAACCAATCACCACCACAGTCCGGGCTTCGGGGTAAATTGACTGGGGCCAGAATTCTCTGGGTATCTCATTGGAAAAATGTTGTGGAAGTTCTTCTGGGGGATTTTTCCACCTTTCCACCGGTGCAAAACCCCCCATTGATATTCCCAATTCGTGACACTTATCCCGAAGCTCTTTTTCTAAAACAGTGGAAGTTTCAGGTTTCATCTTGGACTCCTTACTGATTATTTATTATATTGGTGCTATTGAAATAAAAATTTTGCATAAACCCCTGTTGTACAAGACTACCTTAAGTTACTAAGAAGACTACCTTGAGGTACTCTTTCTATTCCTGTTTTTAATCACCTTGTATCCCTCAAACCACAGCACACTCAGCATACCGGACACGAAGCATAACAGAATCTCCCACAGGTTAAGGGGGCAGAACTGGAATAATTGTTGCAGGGGTGGGAAGTACAGGATAGCAGCCAGGAATATCACTGCACCACCTAATACCCACCAGAGGGCCTGGTTAGGGGATCGAAGTGTCTGGTAGATGGTATGGGACCAGGAACGATTGGTCATTATTAGAGCCAGGTTAGCGAAGATGAGGGTGATGTAACTTAAAGTTCGGGCGCTTGCTTCCCCCTGCCAGTTAAGACCCACAAGGTATACGGCCAGAACCACTACCAGAACCACTATTCCCTGTAAAATGCTCATTCCAATGTTGGTTCTGCTGAATAATTTCTCAGAAGGGCTGCGTGGAGGGCGTTGCATGGCATTTGCTTCTGCAGGTTCTGCCTCAAAGACCACGGAACAGGCAGGGTCAATGATAAGCTCCAGGAATACTATCTGCACCGGGAATAAGACCAGGGGCCACTGGAACAGTACTGGTAAAAATGACATCCCCACAATGGGAACATGCACTGCGAAGATGTAGGCAGTGGCCTTTTTCAGGTTATCGTAGATACGCCTGCCCATCTTCACACTGGCGACAATGGATGAAAAGTCATCCTTAAGTAGTACCAGGGCCGATGCTTCCCTGGCCACATCAGTACCACGTCCACCCATACTTATACCTACCTGGGCGGATTTAAGGGCAGGGGCATCGTTAACACCATCACCGGTCATGGCCACGATCTCACCGTTGGATTTAAGAGCCTCCACCAGGCGCAACTTCATCTCTGGCACCATACGGGCAAAGATGTTAACATCTCTGACCCGTTCTTTCAGGGTCTCATCATCCATTGCATCCAGTTGGTCACCAGTTATAACATTTTCTGGCTTGGTGAGTCCTATTTTTTGGGCGATACTTCTAGCAGTGCCTGGATAATCTCCGGTGATCATCACCACCCTGATACCTGCCTGGTAACATTCCTGAACTGACTGGGGGACTTCTTCACGAACGGGATCCAGGAATCCCACCAGGCCCAGAAACTGGAAGTTAAAATCATGCTGCTTTCCAGGGAGATCTCTCTTTTTAAATGATGCACGGGCCACTCCTATTATCCTCAAACCTTCATCAGCCATTAAAGATATGTTACGTGCTAACTGTTCCATTTCCTCTGGAGACATATGGCATAGATCAGCCACAGCTTCTGGTGCTCCTTTAGCTGCTATTATGTAATCTTCACCATCCGGGGATTGCCATACATGGGACATGGCCAGAAGTTCTGGGGATAAAGGGTATTCATGGACCAGTTGCCAGTCCTCATGAAGGTGTTCAGTTTCCTGTAAGGTTGTATCACCAAATTCTTTGAGAGATTTTTCCATGGGATCAAAGGGGTCTCGCTGGCTGGCCAGTATACTGAATTCCACCAGTTTATGGAATGATTCATGGAGTTGATGGGTGGCACGGGTTACATCGTAAAACTCTGATCCATTCATGATCTTACCCACGGACATTTGGTTTAACGTCAGAGTGCCGGTTTTATCCACACAGAGCACTGTAGTAGATCCCAGTGCCTGAATAGCATGAGAACGCCGGGTAAGCACGTTTTTTCGGGATATTCTCCAGGCACCCAGTGCCAGGAAAATGGTTAACACCACCGGGAACTCCTCGGGTAGAATGGCCATGGCCAGGGTTATACCGGCTAAAAATCCGTTAAGCCAGTCCAGTCTGGTGATTCCATAGATAACCACTACTGCGGCACATAATCCTGCACCAACCAGTGCCATGTTCCGTACCAGTGTGCGGGTTTCCATCTGTAGGCTGGTGTCTTCTGTTTCCAGAGACTGTAAACGTTTGCCTATACGGCCCATCTCAGTCTCAAGGCCAGTGGATACTACCTGAGCTACTCCCTGGCCCTGCACCACCAGTGTTCCAGAGTAAACTGAGGGCAGACCATCCCCTCCGGGAGGATGCATGTTCATCAATCCTCCACATTGCACCTTCCGCACTGGTACAGATTCACCAGTTAAGAGGGACTCGTTTATGAGGAGGTTGCTGCAGGATAAGATCACACCATCTGCCGGGACCCGGTCACCCTCCTTGAGTATGATAATATCGTCACGGACCATTTCCCGTCCAGGGATTCTCCTCTCTTGCCCTTCGCGTATAACCAGTGCCCTGGGACTGGAAAGATCCCGTAGTGCCTCCAGGGTGCGTTCTGTTTTACGTTCCTGGTAGAAAGTTATCCCCATAATCACAAAAACAAATCCCAGGAGCATCAATGCTTCCTGAAGATCCCCTAAAACAAGATAAATAGCACCACAAGCAATTAAGAGGAGGAACATGGGTTCCCTGATTACTTCCATGGCAATGGCTAAAAACGATCTCTCTTCAGTTGATGGAAGCTCGTTATAGCCATGTTCTTTTATTTTCATGGCCACGTCTGCTTCAGGGAGGCCTTTTATGTTTTTAATGTCCATTTCATCTGCCATGTTACCCCTCCTTCATGATGAGTCTTGTATGGATTAAATTAAACTTTTTGTGGATTAAATTGATGCTATTAGGGAGTTAAATTAATGTTATTATGGGGATCATACGATTATCTATTGGGTGTACTAAAATATGAATAAGGCCACATATATCTTTTTCTATTGATTAACGTGTTAGGAATTCCTAATTCTCTAAAATAAAATGTTAGGTCAGTCTAATTCGTGATAGGGTTACCTAACTTTTAAAAAATTAAAAAAATCAGTAATATCTACGATTTCTTTTCCTGGTTTTGAAGTGGAAAATTCTCTTTGAAAGTAAAAATTTGGTAGGGCCTTCACTGCAGTATCAATGAACATATGGTTTTCAGGAGGTTTTAAGTAAATTTAGTAGGGACTTAAATGTAAATCTTTATTTAGGTAATCTTTATTTAGGTAATCTTTATGGGTCAAATCCTTATTTAGGGTAATTTATGGGCTTAATCCTGTGTTAAATCTATGTGGGCTAAAAGTAAAATAAATAGGGAAAATGGGCCCTTCAAAATAAAAATTGCTTAAAAAAAAGGGTTAATATGTATTTATGAGTTATGTATTGTTTTTACCAGTCCAGGGACTCCAGACGGTCCATGGCTTCCACCAGATCCTTGTAGGATGCTGCATATGATATTCGGAAGTGGCCTTCACCGTACTGGCCAAAGGAAGAACCCGGCACCAGAACTACATCCTTTTTAAGGGCTTCTTCCACAAATTGTTCAGGATTTTCAATGGAGGGGAGCACGTAAAAGGCTCCGTGTGGTAAATTACATTTTATTCCCATGTTGTGTAGTCTTCCCACCACCAGATCCCTTCTCCTTTTAAATTCATCCCTCATTTTAATTACACTATCTTGAGGTCCCTGAAGGGCTGCTAAAGCAGCTTTTTGAGATATGGAAGTTGCACAGGTGACACTGTATTGATGTACCTTCAAAACAGCTTCCATTATGCTTGGTGGGACTGCAAGGTATCCAATACGGAAACCGGTCATGGCATATGTTTTGGAAAATCCATTAATGGTTATAACATTATCAGAATAGCTTGCCGGGCTGTAATGTTCCTTTTCATATATGATCTTATCATATATTTCATCGGAAATAAGAATCAGGTCATGATCATCGGCAATATCAGCCATGCCCTTAACATCCCTTTTTTCCAGCACTGCACCGGTAGGATTGTTCGGTGAATTGATTATAATGGCCTTGGTACGTGGTGTGACCTGTTCCAGCACATCTTCCGGTAGCATCCTGAAATCATTTTCATCCTTAAGGGGTGCTGGTACTGATTTACCTCCACTGAGTTTTACACAGGCATCATAGGCTACGAAACCAGGATCAGGAATGATCACTTCATCCCCCTCCTCTACAAGTGCATTGATACTGGAATACAGTGACCCACTGGCGCCCACCGTAACAATTATTGATTCAGGGGATGATTCAATATGATTGTCATTCTGTAGTTTATGGGATATGGCTTCCCTTAATTCCAGAATCCCGGTATTGCCGGTGTAATGGGTGAAACCCTCATCCAGTGCTGCTTTAACTGCTTCGCGGATATGGGGTGGTGTGTCAAAGTCAGGTTCGCCCAGTGCCAGGTTGATGGAGTCTGCCCCCACCAAATCGAACATTTTCCTTATTCCAGATAGATCAATGGACTCTACTCTTTTAGCTGGTTTCATTGTAATCGCCCTTTTATTAACTTATTTATTGATTAATTATTTTTGATGATTTTAATTAACTTTTTTTTTAATTACACGCCCCACAATTATAACAACCAAAAGTCTCACACCATGGGGTTAAATCACCGTTTAATGCCTTTTCATATTCATTTTCCAGGAATTTATCATCAATACCTACATCTATCTCTTTCCAGGGAAGTTCATCACCTAACTTTAATTTTGGTGTTATTTTTTTCCATTCACCCAGTGGAACTTGTTTAAATGATGATGCTTCGATCATAGGGGATAGTTCAACACCCCCCACGGATAATATGTACTGTGCAAGGGATTTATTGGGATTTTCCACCTTGAAATGTCTCATTTTGGCCTGTTTTTTCAAGTATTTTACCTTCGCTTTAATATCTTTCAGGTTGAATTCCATCCACTGGAAGGGGGTGTGTGGTTTTGGTATAAATGGATTGACACTTATCCTGAGTGAATCTCGATGCGGGACCATAACTTGCAGATCCCTTATTAGATTCACCATATCTTCCAAGTCGGCATGCGTTTCCGTTGGGAGTCCTACCAGGAAATATAGCTTAACATTCAAGTTCAAATCGAAGGCAGTTTCCATGGTGCTCTGGATATCCTCATCAGTGATTGGTTTATTGACCACCTGTCTGAGTCTCCATGTGGATTCAGGGGCAATGGTAATGGTTCTAAGTCCGCTTTCAGTTAAACTTTCCAGAAGATCCCTGGAGATTGATTCAATACGCAGTGAGGGGGTGGTAACCTGGAAATCACGACTTAGAAGTTCACGACACAACTCTTCGATACGGGAGTAGTCTGAAACAGCCCCCCCAATGAGTGCAATCTTCTCCAGACCAGTGGCCTGTCTCCCGTCTTCTGCAGTCTGAATAAGGGTTTTAATATCAACTTCTCTCCGGGGGCGGTAAAGACATCCTGCCATGCAGAAACGACAACCCCGGGCACATCCTCGGGATACCTCCAGGAGGAATGATTTTCCAAAGGCCGGAATCAACTCTTTATTTTCAGTCTCCGGGAAAACCTGGCGAACCGGACGCCAGGCATCACGCATATCATCCACCTGGACCAGGTTCACCTTATTCCCGGGAATGTAAATTCCTTCCACATCCAGGAATGATTCTAGCTCTTTCCGGGGATTATCCAGTTCACTTAACTTATCCAGAAAATCAGGTAGAATGACCTCACCATCCCCTACCAGGAAAAGATCAATAAAACTACTCATGGGCAGGGGGTTGGAACTGGCACAGGGACCACCCGCTATTACCAGAGGATCTTCTGGAGTCCTATCCTCTTTTCGAACCTTTAAACCACCTTCCCTGAGCATTTCCAGTACATGGGAATAATCCTGTTCATACTGGAGGGAAAAACCCACCACATCAAAATCCTTCAGGGGTGAACCGGTCTCCAGGCTCTTACCATAGGGGTAAACCACTCTCTCACAGTAAACCTCTTCCTGGTGGTTTAAAAGGTCGTAGATTATATGGAAACCCAGTGAAGACATGGCACTGCGGTATAAGTTAGGGTAGCATGATGCGAAGCGAAGTCCAATTTTCAGTGGATCCTTCACCACCACATTGTGTTCCAGGAGCATAGTTTATTATCTTGCCCACAATATAATCAAGATATCTACATAATTAATTTGGGAAGATCAAAAAACTGGAAGATATAATATTTTCTAAAAAAATTTTGATCAAGATTTCAATACTTATTTAGAATTTTTAGTTTCACAATGGATAAAACCTATAAAATTAAGGATAATCACCAATGATTGAGCAAAAATATCACAAGGTGGCAGTTGGAGGCACCTTTGACAAGTTCCACAGGGGTCACCAGTTACTGGTAAAAACAGCATTCCAGGTGGGTGAACAGGTACTTATCGGAGTAACCTCTGATAAATTCGGAGGTATAAAAGGAGAAATAGAACCCTGTAACGTTAGAATGTCCAACCTCAACCAGCTACTGGAAGGACGTTCAAATTATATTATATCTCGTCTGGATGATCCGTATGGAGTCACTATTGATGATGAATCAGTTGATGCCATAGTGGTGAGTTCTGAAACTGAACCAACAGCGTTTAAAATCAACCAGATACGCCGGGAGAATGGAATGAAACCCCTGGACATAATCACCATAAGCATGGTCCTGGCAGATGATGGTAAGCCCATATCATCCACCCGTATACGTCGGGGTGAGATTGATCAGGTGGGAACTATAATTAGAAAGGTTGAAAGGTAAAATGAAGGTTGTAGTGGGATCCAAAAATCCAGTGAAGTTAAAGGCCACTCGGAATGTTTTAAAAAAGATATATCCTCAAATGGGTGTGCAGGCAAAACACGTGGATTCTGGTGTGCCGGACCAGCCCATAGGATTAGAGGTCACCATTCAAGGCGCTATAAACCGGGCAAAGAATGCATATTCCGAAGATTTTGATCTTTCAGTGGGCATAGAATCCGGTCTTTTAGAGGTACCCCATAGTATAACTGGGTACTTGGATTTGCAATGGTGTGCCATCTATGATGGCGAGAAAACCACCCTTGGAGTTAGTGCTGGTTTTGAATACCCTCCACTGGTCATAGAAAAGGTCTTGGAAGGTATGGAAGTGGGGGATGTTATGGACCAGGTTACCGGCATTGACCGCTTGGGACAGAAAACTGGTGCAGTAAGCCATCTCAGTCGGGGGTTACTGGACCGTACAGGGAATACTGAGCAGTGTGTGTTAATGGCTATGATACCCCGGATGAATGAGGGGGTTTATTTTGGTTAGTTATGATTTCTTTTAAAGATAAAATAAAAAAAATGAATAATTAAAATTTAAGTTTGTTAGTGTATTTTTGTTGGTTTAATATTATTTCCAAGATTTAAAACTAATTTACTAAATATTCCCCACTTTGTTCGACATCTTTTGGTAGTTTAGAAGAGAACATACTTAGTTTCTCTCTTAAATATGTTTCATTTTTTGGATTGGGTGCATAAAATAAAACTACACTATCTCCACAGGCAACATTATCCTTAATTTTCCATTCTCCTACTTTAATCCAATCTGGAGGTATGTTATTTCCTAATGTATAATTATAAATTATTATAACGCTAACGTTGTTGTTTTTAATCATGTCAGAAATTTCCGTAACCCCATATTTTTTTTCTTCTCTTTTTTCAGCTACTTCGAAACTTGCCAATCCCCAGAGATCCAAACATTTTATATCATCTATATAATTGATAACACCAATATCATTCAATCCAACTGTTTCATCTGGATAATACTCTTTTAAAAACAAAGCCATTTGATACTGTTGTTCATAGATATTTTTACTTGCTTGGGGGACAGAGGTGATTGATTCATAACCATTGATAGCCATTGGAGTCATAAGTAGACATATAACTAGAACTATAATTGAATATTTGAAAACATTCTTTTTAGGAATGTTCCGTTTATCAATTTTGAGATTTTGAATATCTTCCAGGTATAATAAGATTCCTAAGGAAATCGCAAACAAACCCAAAACAATTAAATATGCTTCATATCGGTAAAACCATCCGGTTTGTGCAAATAAAATGTGTAAAATAAGATTGATACAAAAAACGGAAAGAATTATAACAGTAAAGTGTGTGTTTCTTTTTTTAGTTTTGTTTTTTAGGATCAATACTAATAAAAAGGCACTTAAAATAAGCAAAATCAGTAAATGGGGAGAATAAACAATAGATATAAGTTTTTCTAATGCTAAAAGGAGGGTATTTGTATTAGATGTGGGATTGAAAAAAACCGACTTGAGTACAAGGGAGTTAGGTAAAAAATACCATCCTTGAATTTTGGAAATAATACCATAGAGTATTAGTGGTATTGATCCAGATATGAAAAGGAATACTGTTTGCAATTTCTTTTTATAAATTACAAACATCACACCAACTGCAAAAACTGTTAAAGCACTTTCGTATCGATTTAAAGTTAAAAGTGCTGCTAAAATCATTAGTGATATTAATTCTGATTTTTCTATTTTTTTTTCACTTAATATTCTAGCGGATTTGTATACAAAGGCAATTGTAAGAAAAATCTGCAGAATATTCTCCATTCCTGTGAATATCATGGGTATCATGGGTGTAAAGAATATTACTGCCACTAAAACGATGAAAACAAAGAAATTATAAAATTTTATATTTCCTGCATATTTTTTAAGAATATAATTTATGAGAATAAGTGTAGCTGTAGCAAAGATTAGGTTAAGAAAGAAAGGTATCAGTTCTTTTGGTCCTAAAATTTTAAATAATCCTGCAAGTAGTGCCGGCCAAAGTATAGATGATGTTGCGGAAGTAAAACCATATTTGGTGACTCCCCAAATACCGTAGGATGCAAAGTTTTTGGCAACAGCCATGTGGATGTAAGGATCATCAAGAACATATATAAAGTGGCCGTTAGTATTGCTGATGGATAATAATGTGACAATTAATGTGGTAATCCATAAAATGATTACAGAACCTATTAATGGCCATTGATCTTTGTTAAATAACATGTTAATCAGTAATTTGGAATTATAGTTGACAAGGTAATAATGATTTTTTTAGTTTTACTGTTGTAACAATAGTGTTATTGATCCGATCATATTTATCAATAGGGGGTCAATCTTTCATTAGTCAGAAAAATCATCTTGAGATCAGTCACTGTTTTTGAATAACCTCCACTGTCATAAAAAAGGCATATCACATCACTGGGCAAAGCAATTGTATTAACTTTAATTGAAGAAGTAAAATGTGAATTATTTTTTGCAACGATTTCAACATATTTCTGGTCTGCACTTTCTATATCAACTTTTTCAATTAAAACAAAGTTTACTGTATTGAATATGATAAAAAACGCCATTATCAAAGTTAAAAACTTTTTTGAAGACATAAAACTTATATTTTCTGATAGTTTAGAAATGATGAATCCAATTATTATTGTTAATCCGGGTAAATATATGAGAGTATAACCTGATTTGGCGATAAATACTAACGCAAAGAAACCGAATGATGGTAAAATCCACAGGATAAAGAAAATAACTTTTGGTGATTTAAAATTCACAGATTTAATAATATTTTTAGGATTCTGCAAAACCAAAAATAATAATGAAAAAATACCAGCTATTCCCAGTCCATTCAATGTCCAGAGAGCTAGTTTTTCAAGCATAATAATATGGTTTAAAATGTCCGCTCCAAAAAAGACAGAGCATATATTGAAAGATGATGTTAATTGGTATTTTGTAAGGTTAGAGTAATGATTATAGCCTCCACTTAATTGTACCGTTGATAAAAACCATGTTAAAGAAGATAAAATCACTATAAACAGGCTAACTACAATTTTTTTAAGTTCAAATCGTTCATAACTAATACAAAATAACCAAAGTGGAAACATGAGCACTGTAACATCTTGCCTAAATCTTCCAGCTAACCCTAAGACTAATGCGGATATGTATGCAAAACTATTTTTTTTCATTGCTTTATAAGATAAAAAAGCTATCAAAGTGGCAAAAAATCCTTGGCAAGCATATATTGATGCAATTTCTCCATAAAACCAAAAAATAGGGTTAAATATAAGCAATAAGCTGCTTATTATTCCAATTTCAGTAGAGAAAATTTTTTTACTTAATAAATAAACCAGAATAACAGTCAGAATACTGAAGACTATGCTCATAAAGATCATTGTAGAATTGGGATCTTGGAAAAAAGAGTTTAAAAACCGACCTAATCCTACAAAAAATATGTAACCTGGTGGTTGAGGTTGGGAAAGAGAAATATTAAAGTTTTTAAAAGCCAGAGCAAAATTGATTGAGTCCCAATCATAAAGAAATTTGCTCATAAAGGGGGTTCTGGTTAAAATGATTAACAAACTAAAAAATAATAAAATCAAATAATCATTCTTAATTTTGGAATTTTTCAATAATGCTCTACCATCTATCATTAATTGTCTCTATCTACCCATGAATAATATAAATTTTTCACTCAATTGTTTTAAAACTTTGAAATAATCAATGGATTTTTATAAGGGTATAAATCGGAGGGGGTCATTGAAAAAATAGATTTTATTGAAGAATATCATCATTGAATTGTGATCTAGCTGGAATACATTGTGAACTTATTAAAATGATTAAATTAAATATCCATTATATCATATAGGAAAAATTAGTGATTCTTTGATATAGATTAATAGAATCAGAATATCTATTAGATTTGTGTCTTTAATGAGTTTAGAATATAAAAAAATAATAGGTTTGAATATATAATACATCTGGATGAATCGGATAATATAAATTAGGGAATGGTGAGTGTTATAAATACTCAAAACTCTGATAACAATCAAAAAAAGGAACATAATAAAGACTACATATTCTTACCTCTGCTTGCGTTAATATTAGTTTTAATAGCTTATTATCGTGCCAGCATTCAAATAGAAATCGGCCCTATATGGGATACTTTTGACTTCCTATCCAATGCCATGTACTTTGCTGGACATGGATTTGGGTACGCAGATCTGACCAGACCTCCCTTTTTCCCATTCATAACCTCACTCATCTTCCGATTAGGTGTGGTATCTGAATCGGTAATATTCTATTTAGATGCTTCATTTTTAGTATTCGGGGCTGTTGGATTATATTTATTTTTCCGAATGAAATTTGAGGCCATGGAAAGCTTTTTGGGGAGTTTACTCTTCAGCACATTTCCAATTGTTATTTTGTTCACCGGAGTTGGACTTACCGATATTCCAAGTGTGGCTTTATCCATCTGGGCATTGTATGCAACTGTTTTAGCAGTTAAAAAGAATCCACTGTTTTTTTACTTTTCTTTCCCTCTGGCCATGTTAGCTTTTTTAACCCGATATCCTGCAGGATTCATTATTTTTCCCATATTTTTCTATCTGGTAATTAATCGCTGTGATGTGTCCCTTAAAAATATGATTGGTGGAATATTATTGTCACTATTACCTTGCTTGATTGTTCTTTTATTCTTTTACAATCAATTCGCCAATCCTTTGGGTCCATTTTCTTCATTTTATGGCTCAACCCAGAAAGCATGGTCCACTACATATGTATATTACCATCCAGACCCCCTCTATTTCCTAAAAAATATTTTATCCTATATTGGGGTTGGAGGGATGGCCATTATCCTAGGTTTTGTGATTAGTGCATTCATTGGTTTAGTAACTAAATTTAAGACTATTAAATTAAATTTAAAACAATTTAGTCCATCTAAACTGTCACATTATACAAAAATAAAGGTTTTGGCACTGTTTTTATTATTTTTATTATTTATTATAACCTTTGCAAGGACACATTACTTCATCAGTGAGATCATATTTCTGGTTTTTGGTATGTTGTTGTATTATACTCTGAGAAATAGTAATATCAAGGATTTAGATATTCATCTTTTATTTGTATCATGGTTTGCGGCATTTTTCATATTTCACAGTGTTTATGCGGTTAAAGATGATCGTTACTTCATCACAATGGCTCCTGCTTTAACTTATTTTTTAATATTGGGTTTTAGCCAAATTAAAAGATTATGGTCATTGGAAAGTAAGTATAAAAACAGGGCATATAATATATTTGCAGTTATACTGGTAGTTATGATGCTCGTAGCAGCTGCTGATTATATACCTGGGATATATGATCATGAATCTCAAAATGTGGTTGAATTAAATGATATTAAAATGGCCAGCCAATGGCTTGAAGTTAATGATCCCCAGTACTTTGATAAAAACATATCCTCAGATCAATGGCCTTACTTCAGCTGGTATTTAAAGACAAATGTCAAGCAGGTACAACTATCTAACAGTAACCCGGATTATGAAAACAATTTAAACACAGATAATGCCAATTATTTTTTGACTGTTAAAGAAGGGTTAAATTTAACTAATTATCAGTTAATAAAACAGTTGGGATATGTAACTATTTACAAAAGACAGTAACTAGATGAATTCGGTGATTTATTTATGATAAAATTTGAAGATAAAAACTCTAAACTGGTTTTTCTAGTTCTCCTAATAATAACTGTCGGCTTGATAACTTATTTTCGTGTGAGAATCCAGTTAATTGTGGGTCCAGAGTTTGATGGTTTTGATTTCCTGGCAAATTCTGCTTTATTTGCAGGTAAATCAATAGGATATTCAGATCTCCTAAGGCCACCATTACTTTCCTTTTTAGCATCCCTCTATTTCCGATTTGATGGTTTGTATATGGGGATCACCTCTATTGTAGATGGACTCATATATCTTCTAGGATGTATTGGTCTCTATTTATTCTTAAAAGAACGTTTCAATGCCATTGTTAGTTTTGTGGGCAGTTTATTGTTCGCAACATTTCCCATAATAATAACTTTTGCAGGAGCCGGCCTTACTGATGTTTCAAGTGTTTCTATTTCAATATGGACTATTTATTTAACTTATCTCGGTGTTAAAAAGAATTCTAAATTTTTCTACTTAGCATTTCCTGTGGCCATGTTGGCTTTTTTAACCCGCTTTAACCTGGCACTGATTATTTTCCCAATATTTGCTTACATCATAGCAAATCGACATGAGATTAAAAATCCTCGGAACATTGTAATTGGAATGATTTTAGGGGCCCTGGTTTTACTTCCCCTATTTATCTACTTCAATGCCAAATTCGGTAATGTATTATATCCCTTTATGGATTTTTTTAGAAGTTCTGAAAGTTCAGGGAGCACAATACACTTTGCTTACAACCCAGATATACTGTATTTCGTTAAAAATATGCCCTATTACATAGGAACAGCGTCCTGGATAATCATACTTTCTGTTGTATTTGCTTTATTTGTTTATTCATACCAAAATATTGGTAAAATAGGGTCAGTACTTGGTAAAATAGGATCTTTAACTTCCCTAAAAAATTTAAGAACTGGAATTAAAGTTAAATTACTTTTAATCTTGGCTTTATTGGTAGTTTTTGTCGCGACTTTTGGAAAAGCCAATTACATGGTAAGTGAAATAATTTTCTTTGCCATCACCCTCCTTATCTATAATGTCTCTTCTGAATTGGAATTGAATGTTGGCTGGGACTTACTTTTCTTTTCATGGTTCATGGCCTTTTTCATATTCCAAAGCGTGTATGTTGCCAAGGATCACCGGTATTTCATTTCCATGACCCCTCCAGTGGCTTATTTCCTGGCACGAGGATTGAATTTTATAACTCAAACATTTGAATTCAAGTTTAAAAAGAAAAATCTGACACTGTATATTTTTGCCCTAATCTTATCTCTGATTATGGTATTTTCAGTTGCAGTGCAACTTTCGGAAATAGAAGAGGTTAATCAGAAGAATAAGATATTCAATCAGGATGTTTCTAATGCCAGTCAGTGGCTAAAGAGTAATGATCCCGACTACAAATCTAAAGTGATCTATGCTGATTACTGGCCCTACTTTGGATGGTACCTGCAGACTAATGTTGGGAAAATGCCAATGTTCAGAGACAATCAGAGTTTATATCAGGGTGTTAAAGATTTCAATTTCACTGCTGATGATAAAATGGCCTTAAATCATGAACTTAACCGTGTAAGTCCAGATTATTATATGTGCGCATGGGATGATATGAATTTCACAAATTATGCTGCAGTGGCAAGATTTGGCTCTGTAACCATATATAAACGAATTTAACTATGTTTAAAATTAATGAAGTGGTGTTAATATAAAAATAGGAGTTATAACCTCTGCTTATCCAGATTTTGAGGATGATCCTCATGGAATATTTGTTCACAGGTTAATGAAGGAGATTGTCAAGAAAGGCAACGAGGTTCATGTTCTGGCACCTTTTACTGGTGGAGAAACAGATTATGTCCTGGAAGGAGTGCATGTGGAAAGATTTCACTATTTCTACCCTCGAAGATTTGAAAAGCTTTCCGGAAGAGCAGGGATGATTGATAATGTTAAAGAAGGGTTTTTAGTCAAGATTCAGGTTTTAACATATCTTTTTTTCAATGTTTTCTATTCACTGCGGAAATTAAGGAAGATGGATGTTATCCATGTTCAGTGGCCCATTCCCAATGGGTTAGGCGCTCTATTCCTTAAAAAGATTTATGGAATTCCTTATATAAATACAGTACATGGCGAAGAAGTTCATCTTTCCAGAAGGTACCACATGCTTTTTGCTCTTCGCTGGCTGGTAAATAATTCATCTAAAACAATTACCAACAGTAATGCAACCCGAAAATTCTGCCTGGAAGCAGGACTGGATAGTGAGAAGATTGAGGTAATACCATTTGGAGTGGACACAGACTTCTTCAGACCATTAGATGTTTATAAAGATGAGAATATCTTCCAGATATTATCTGTTGGTTATTTAATAGAAAGGAAAGGATTTGAATACTTAATACGTGCCATGCCCCATGTTTTAACTGAACATGAAAATGCCAGGTTGAAAATCGTGGGATCCGGGCCATTGGAGTCTAAGTTGAAATCATTAATTTATGAACTGGACCTCGGTGATCAGGTGGAAATTGTTAAGAATGTTTCTGATGAGAAATTACTTATGATGTACAACTCTGCGGACTTGTTTGTTCTGCCTTCCATTGTTGATTCACAGGGGAATACTGAAGGACTTGGTGTGGTTTTGTTGGAAGCTATGGCTTGTGGGGTTCCGGTTATTGGGTCTGATGTTGGTGGGATTTCTGATATTATTGAAAATAAGGAGAACGGACTTTTGGTTGAAGAGAAACTTATTGGAAACCTTTCAAAGAGCATATCCTTACTCATAATTGATAATGAATTACGAAATAATCTAACTATTAATGGTCAAATTATGATCAAAACTAAATTTTCTTGGAAGAAGATTTCTAACCAATATGTAAATGTGTATCAAATCACCCATTAATTTAAAATGATTCTAGCTTAATATGAACAAATTCGTCATGTTTTATTTTAATATTAAAATAGTGAGGTATTTAATTTACTCAGGGATCTATAAGTTGATTAGTTATTAAAGAGATTAAAAGGAGATAAATATGATTTCCATTGTCTGTGTATATAATGATCCAGATCTTCTATCCAAATACTTATTAAAAAGTCTCGATTTACAAAATTCTACCTATGAACTGATTTTAGTGGATAATACTAATCATAAATTCAAATCCGCTGCTGAAGCATTAAATTATGGTGGTAAAAAGGCTAATAATGATTACATTATGTTTGTTCATCAAGATATGGATATTAATTCTTGTAATTGGTTGAAAGATGCTGAAGAATTTTTAAATTCTTTGGAAAATCTTGGCATTGCTGGCATTGCTGGGAGGTCAAAAGATAAGTGGTGGCCTATAACAAATATTCTAGATGGAATCCCCCCTGCACCAATAGCCCCCTGTCAAATTAAAGTTCCTGTTAGTGTGCAAACACTTGATGAGTGTTTAATGATAATACCTAAAAGAATTTTCTGTAATCTTTTATTTGACGAAGTGACATGTGATAACTGGCATTTATATGGTATCGATTTTTCTTTAACCGTGAAAAAAATGGGTTATGATGTATATGTGCTTCCTTTATATGCATATCACAGATCTAAGGGGTTTTCATTATCAGAAAAATATTATGAGACATTAAATAAATTATTTAAAAAACATAGAAATCAAAAAATAATATTAACTACTGTTGAGGATTGGGTAACTTTCATTCCTTTGAATTTTCAGTGGCGTTTTCCTTTCATTAAACGTTTAATAGTTTCATTTTTTAGAAGGTTTTGATCTTAATTTGGGGAAGCATAATCTAAAAATCCTTAATATGGGGATAAAATCAATATTAACTGTGTTGCAGACTTTTATTAACACGAAATGATGGAGAGTTGTTCAATCATATAAAACTTTTTAAAACATTAAATGGTATTTCTATTAAAAAATATTTTACTGAAGCAACCATGTCTGCATTAAAAGATTCTCTTAAGTAATATCTTGATTTTTTTTTATCTCCAAAATAAGAGTAAAGCTGTCGAAGTCGATTGTAAATATTCCACTTGGTATTTTTATGAATATATTCTCCATAGTTTTCAAGAAAATATTCGCGAATCAAAATATCTTCAAATTCACATTCTCTCTTTTTCGAAGACACAGTATTATCTTGATGCCACCGGTAATAAGCTAAACTTTCTGGAATAAAATGATATTTAAACTTTCTTGCAATATCAACTTCAAATTTATAATCATTTAGATGTTTAAACTGCCCATCAAACTCAATATTTTTAATATTATCTCTTTTTAGAATTCGTGTTGTCCCAAAAATATAATTACCGCTAAGGAGAGATTCAAAAAGATTTCCATTTTTTTTCTTATTCATGGCGTTATGTAGTTCTAAAAATGTTTTTCCAAGTAATTCGTTGTTTTTATTGATTAACTGGCCGTCAGACCATACAATCAGTTCATCATTCTCATTTAAAACTTTCATTTGAGTTTGGAGTTTATGAGGAAGCCAAATGTCATCAGAAGAGGTAAATGCGATAAAATCTCCTTTTGAAATTTTTAGAGCGTCATTTATAGTTTTAGCAGTTCCCAAATTTTTTTGGTGGAATTTAACTTTGAGCCTATGATCTTTTTCTAAGAAAAAATTTATAATATCTCTTGAATTGTCAATTGAAGCATCATCAATAATTATTAGTTCAAAATCATTAAAAGTTTGTTTTAATATACTGCTAATGGAATCTTTAATGTATTTTTCATGATTGTAAGAAGGCATTATAACACTTACACGTGGCATCGAATCGATTCTCCAATAAAAATGATTTCTTCTTCAGTCAACCAGGGGTGCATTGGCAATGAAAGTATTTCTGCACATGCTTTATTAGTTTCAGGTAATTTACTTCCGATAGCAGTTTTTAAATAAGGTTGTTGTAAATGTATGGGTTTCGGATAATGTATTTGTGTTTGAATGCCTTTTTCTAAGAGTGATTTTTGTAACTGGTCTCTCTCTTTGCATCGAATGACATATAAATGATAAACATGTTTAGCGTTTGCCATCTCAATTGGTAAAGTTAAATCTAGATCGGATAAAACCTTTTCATACGATTGCGCTGATTTTTTCCTTTCTAAATTCCACATATCTAGATAATTTAGCTTTTTTTGAAGTATAATAGATTCAATTTCGCCTAATCTGCTGTTAACGCCAACACATTCATGGAAATATTTCTCTTTCTGTCCGTAGTTTCTTAACATTCTCATTTTTTCTGCTAGTTCTCCATTGTTAGTTAGTGCAATACCCCCGTCCCCACAACCTCCTAAGTTTTTAGTAGGGTAAAAACTAAAACACCCAATATCTCCGATACCACCAACTTTTTGATTGTTGTATTCTGCGCCATGGGCTTGGCATGCATCTTCAATCACAAAAAGATCGTTCTCTCTGGCAATTTCCATAATTGTATCCATTTCTGCAGGGTGCCCATATAAATGAACTGGTATTATTGCTTTGGTATTCCTTGTTATTTTTTCTTCAATTAACTCTGTATTCATACAAAATGTTTCATGATCAATATCCACAAAAACAGGCTTGGCATAATTTCTAACAATTGCATCGGCTGTTGATATAAAAGAGTGTGAAACTGTAATTATTTCATCGTTTTTCCCAGTACCAATTGATTTAAGTGCAATATAAAGAGCATCTGAACCGGAATTAACTCCTATTCCATATTTGGATCCAATGTACTTGGAAAAACTTGTTTCAAATTTATTAAGTTCTTCTCCCAAAATGAACCATTTTTTTCTAACAATTTCCGAAACAGCATTAACTATTTTTTCATCAACTTCTTTAGGTTCTTTCTTTAAGTTTATGAACGGAATCATGGTATCAGTTCTTCAATGGATTATAAAGTATTTATAATTGTTATATATTAAATAAATGTTAGTAATAATTTTAAGATTTACTAATTAGTTTATGTGAAGTAATTAATGGTTTGTAGAGGTTATAAACATCAATTCTATCCAAAAAATATTGAAAAACATTGGAGTATTGTTTATCGGGCAAATTGTGATATATTTATTAAGTTTTTTTTTCACAATCATCACTGCGCGATATTTGGGTGTTCAAGGATATGGTGTATTATCATTTGCAATTGCTTTTACGGGATTGTTTGCGGTATTAGCGGATTTTGGTTTAAGTACATTGATGATCAGGGAAGTTGCTCGGGAAAAAAATCTTGTATCAAAATATTTGGGAAATATTGTTATTATTAAAACTATTCTTGTTTTAATGACTTGTGTTTTGATAGTTTTGATAATAAATTTAATGGGATATCCTAAAGAAACAATTGAAATAGTCTCTTTATTTGCTTTATGTGTTGGGGTCAATGCTTTTACAACAATTTTTTATGCAGTATTCCAGGCTTTTGAAAAGATGGAATATCAATCATTTGGTCAAATTATAAACAGTGTCCTGATTTTATCCGGTTCTTTACTTTTAATTCATTTTGGTTATGGGATTCTTGAATATGCATTATTGTATCTCATTGTAAGTTTGATTGTTTTAGTTTATAGTACAATTTTGTGCATAAAAAAATTTACTATTCCCCGATTGGAGGTGGATTGGGATTTTTGGAAACGATTACTTCTTGATGCGTGGCCAATGGGGGGAATGGCTATATTTATCATGATTTATTTCAGAATTGATGTTATCATGTTATCTTTAATGGTTGGACAAGAAGCTGTAGGTTTTTATAGTGCGGCCTATCAATTATCCGAATTGACAACTGTTATCCCGACAATGTTCATAACCTCAATGTTTCCTTTGATGTCGAGGTTCTTTGAGAATTCTAAATCATCTTTCATGAAAACATATGCTAAATCAACTAAATACTTGGCATTTGTTGCAATATTAATGGCTTTTATTGTGACTGTGATAGCAAACCCGATTATTAGTTTGGTATTTGGAGAAAACTTTTCAGGGTCTGTTTTTGCTTTGCAAATAATAATATGGTCCGCTGCCATAATGTACATTACAATGTTACAGGGAAATGTAATTATAACTGCAAATAAACAACTTTTCAGCTTTAAGATCACTATTATGGCAGCTATTTTTAATATTGCCCTAAATTTAATACTGATACCACACTATAGTTATATAGGTGCATCATTGGCTACATTAATTACTGAGGCCTTTGGTTTGATGATTGGTATGTTTTTCCTTAATAAATGGGGGTACAAAATTAACATCTTAGACACTTTTTTACCACCTGTTTTGGCTTTATTAGGAGCTACTGCAGTTACAGTTATAATGATTAAGTTAACTATCCTAAATAGTATTTTAGTAGCAATAATAGCATCATTCGTTTATGGTATAATAATTTATAAATTTGGGATTAATAGTGAAGATAAACTATTAATTACAAACATTATCAACTCCGTCAAAAGGTGATTATTTTGGATTTATCAAATTGTAGAATAATAGATCTTCCTAAAATTGAAGATGCAAGGGGAAATTTAACTTTCATAGAGGGAAATAATCATATTCCTTTTGAAATTAAGAGAGTTTATTATCTCTATGATATTCCAGGAGGTGAATCAAGGGGAGGCCATGCACATAAAAATCTTCAACAGTTTATAATAGCTGCTAATGGAAGTTTTGATGTTATTTTAGATAATGGGAAACAAAAAAAGCGATTTCATTTAAATAGATCCTATTATGGGTTATATTTAAAAAACATGACTTGGCGAGAATTAGACAATTTTTCTTCTGGATCAGTCTGTCTAGTTTTAGCATCTGATGTTTATGATGAAGATGATTATATAAGAAACTATGAAACATTTAAGGAAAGTATAAAAGATGGAGAAATGGTGAACGATGAGTAAAGAACTTATTATTGTGGGTGATGGTGAATTTGCTGAAATTGCTTATGAATATTTTACACATGACTCGGAGTATGATGTAAAGGCTTTTGCAGTTGAAAAGGATTACCTGGAAAAAAATGAATTGTTTGGGTTGCCAGTGGTTCCTTTTGAAGATTTGGAAACCATTTATGATCCCTCAGAGTATGATGTATTTGTTGCTATTACATTTACTCAGCTTAACCGCGTTCGAACAAGATTGTACCACGAAGTTAAAAGAAAAGGTTTCAATGTAGCTTCGTATGTGAGTTCGCATGCTTTTGTTTGGCACAATGTTAAAATAGGTGAAAACTGTTTTATATTTGAAAATAACGTTCTCCAGTACCATGTGGAATTAGGAAATAATATAGTACTTTGGAGTGGTAATCACGTTGGCCACAGGGCCAAAATTGGTGATAACTGCTTTGTGACTTCTCATGTTGTAATTTCAGGTTACTGTGATATTGGTGAAAGCAGCTTCTTAGGGGTAAATAGTACATTAGCTGACTTTTTAAAAATTGGTAAGGATTGTATAATTGGAGCGGGATCAAATATTGTGCGGGATACTGAAGATGCGAAAGTTTATGTGGGAAATCCTGCTAAACCAATGGAAAAAAGTAGTTATGTTGCTTTTGGTGTTAAAGAGGAATAAATATGAAATGGATAAAAAAAGGATTTATTTATGGTCCTTCAGGGGAATATTCTTGGGCTAAGAATTCTGCATTAACACCTACCCCTATCCTTATTGATGATAAAATAAGAGTCTATGCCGGGTTTCGTGATGATCTTGGAGTTAGCAGAATCGGGTATGTTGATCTTGAAGCTGATAATCCCTCCAATGTGTTAAATGTGTCTAAGAAACCTGTATTAAATGTGGGTATTCACGGAACATTTGATGATAATGGGGTAATTTTAGGAGATATTGTAAAAGTAGATGAAAAGTTATTTATGTATTATGTGGGGTTCCAATTAGTTCAAAAAGCCAAATTTCTTGCTTTCACTGGATTGGCTATAAGTGATGATAATGGAAACTCCTTTAAACGTTATTCCAATGCCCCTATTTTAGATCGGAGCAATAATGAACTATATATTAGTGCCATACATTCTGTTTTAGTAGAGGATAACATTTTTAAAGTATGGTATGCCGCAGGCAATGGCTGGGAAATTATAAACGGTAAACCATTTCCTCAGTATAACATCAAATACATAGAATCTGAAGATGGAATCCATTTTAGTGGTGAAGGAAAACTATGTGTAGATGTAAAAGATTCTGAATACAGAATCGGAAGGCCCAGAGTGTATAAGAAAGATGATTTGTATCAGATGTTTTATACAAAAGGAACATTAGAAGGAGATTATTTTCCAGGATTTGCTGAATCTACTGATGGTATTGATTGGAAAAGAATGGATCATAAATTAGGAATTTCACTCTCAAAAGAGGGATGGGACTCCAAAACGTTATGTTATCCCGCTTTGTTGACATATAAAAATGAAACATATATGTTCTACAATGGAAATGCTATGGGAAAAGATGGTTTTGGATATGCAGTCTTGGAGAAATAAAAATATGTTGGAAATAAAAAAATACGACTCCACCTATAAAAATCAGTGGGATATTTTTGTATCTTCTTCCAAAAATGGTTTTTTTTTATTTTACAGAGAGTATATGGAATATCATAGTGATAGATTTGTTGACAGTTCTTTAATGTTTTTTAAAAAAAATAAGTTAGTTGCCATTTTGCCTGCGAATATTTATGAAAATGTTTTATATAGTCATGGTGGTCTAACATTTGGAGGTATTATCTCCGACAAAAATATGAAGACATCTTTGATGCTTGACATTTTTAAATCCCTTAAAAACTATTTGAAAGGGAAAATGATAAAAAAGATAGTTTACAAAGCCATTCCGCATATATATCATATATTACCTGCAGAAGAAGATTTGTATGCTATTTTTGTTGATAATGGTAAACTTATAAGGAGAGATGTTTCTTCTGCGGTTTTTCTTGAGGATAAAATCAGTTTCACTAAAGGTAAAATATGGAATGTGAAAAAGAGCAGAGAAAATGGTTTAGAAATTTGTCGAAGTTATGATTTTGAAAGTTTTATGGAAATTGAAAAAGAAAATCTAAAAAAATATGATGCTAAACCTGTTCACACTGCTAAAGAGATGGAATTACTTGCATCAAGATTTCCAGATAATATTAAGTTATTCACGGCTCATAAAGAGGGTTACATGCTTTCAGGGGTTATTATTTATGAAAGTAACAATGTAGCTCACACTCAGTACATAGGAGCAACTGATGAAGGCATGAAACTTTATTCCACTGATTTGATTATGGATTACCTCATAAATGATTATTATAAAGGAAAAAAATATTTCGATTTTGGGATATCAACTGAAAAAGATGGTTTTTATTTGAATGAAGGTTTAATTGGCTCAAAAGAAAGATTTGGAGCTAGGGCCATTGTTCATGATTTTTATGAGATAACAATTGATTAAAAAGAGGGAGTTAAATGAACGAAGTTGTTATAGTCTCCTGTGCCCGAACACCACTGGGAAAGTTTGGAGGATCTCTAAAGGATTTTTCAGCTACGCAATTGGGCGGTTTTGTTGTTAAAGAAGCTGTTAAACGAGCTGATATTGATCCTAACAATATTAAAGAAGTAGTGATGGGGAATGTTATTTCTGCAGGCCTTGGACAGAATGTTGCTCGGCAAGCCGCGATAAATGCAGATTTACCATCTCATGTTGGTGCTTATCATGTGGATGAGGTTTGTGGTTCTTCATTGCGTTCAGTAATTTTAGCTACTCAATCAATAAAAGTAGGTGATTCTCAGGTTGTTGTTGCTGGTGGAATGGAAAGCATGAACAACTGCCCGTATCTATTAAATAAGGCTAGGTTTGGGTATCGTTTATTTGATGGTAAATTGATTGATTCATTGGTTACAGACGGGCTTTGGGATGTTTTCAATGATTATCATATGGGTATGACTGGAGAGTTAATTGCAGAGAAATATGATATAAGTCGAGAGGATTGTGATAAATTTTCTCTTTGGAGCCATAAAAAAGCTGATGAAGCTACAAATAGTGATAAATTCTTAAATGAAATAATTCCTGTTGAAGTAAAGAGTCGTAAAGGCAACTACATTTTTGATAAAGATGAAGGAATTCGAGAAAATACTTCACTTGAGAAATTGGCTAAACTTAAACCTGCTTTTAAAGAAGATGGCGTAATAACTGCGGGGAATTCCTCCCAAATAACTGATGGAGCAGCCGCAATTGTATTAATGGAAAAGACTAAGGCTGAAAAAACCGGATTAGAACCTTTAGTACAAATAAAAGGATATGAGACATGTAGTGTTAAGCCGGAAAATGCTATGGAAGCCCCTATACCCTGTACTAAAAATTTGTTGAATAAGTTGAATTTAGATGTTAGTGACATAGATTTGATAGAACATAATGAAGCATTTTCATCTGCATCTGTAGCTTTAATGAATGAATTGGATATTGAAAAGAATATTTTTAATGTTAATGGTGGTGCAGTTGCTTTAGGACATCCAATTGGAGCTAGTGGAGCTAGAATATTAGTAACTTTAATCCATGAAATGGTTAGGGATGAAAAAGAAAGAGGAGTTGCCACAATATGTATTGGGGGTGGAAGTGCAATTTCTATGGTATTAGAGAATATTTAAGTTAAATATAAAATAATAATTTTAGAATGGAATTCATTATGACATTGATGATGTTTTCAGTATTATCTAAATAAAATGTTTCTTAATGTAAAAACATAATCTCTAAATCCAAGATCATATCAATTATTTAACATGATTTGCTTAAATTGGCCTTGGATATATCCAAAAGGCGATTTCCTTATTTTGATATATTAATTTCCTTTTAAGAAAGACGAAGAATAAAATCCATGTTATAAAGTTAGGTGTAATATGAATCCGATGGTTGCAATTATTATTCTAAATTGGAATGGATGGAAAGACACTATTGAATGTTTGGATTCTTTATATTTGACTAATTACGATAATTATGAGGTTGTTTTGGTAGATAATAATTCTACAGATGATTCAATAGGTAAAATTAAAAACTTCTGCTTTAATGGAAGTTCATTTAGATTAGAAAGTCCTGATAATTTTATAAAAGTGTTTGAATTTGAAGGAGAAGATTTTAATTCTATTACTCCTGATCTAAAAATTGATAAAAATACCACAAAAATATTCCTTTTAAAAATTCTAAAAATTATGGATATGCCAAAGGAAACAATATAGGAATCAAATTTGCTTTTCGTGTATTTAACCCTGATTACATTTTATTGTTGAATAATGACACGGTTGTAGATAAAAATTTCCTGAAAGAATTAATTAAAGCTACAGAAAATCAGGATAGAGTGGGAATCTATTCTCCTAAATTGTTAAATGCAGAAAATCCTAAAATAATCGATTCTACTGGTCACATAATCAGTTGGGGAAGAATTATTGATAGAGGTCATGGAAAAATCGATAAACATCAATATGACAAAAAATTTAATGTAATTGGTGCTAAAGGGGCCGGAGCTTTTTACAAAAGTGAAATGTTGGAATCTATTGGCCTATTTAAAGAAAGTTATGTCATGATATATGAGGATGCTGAATTATCTTGGAGAGCAAATAAAAATTCGTGGAAATCTATCTATGTTCCTAAATCCATTATATATCACAAAGGTGAGAGAAGTATTAAGAAAGATAATACAAAATGGTTTTATTTTTGGGGGTTAACCTTAAAAAATATGACATCAACAGTAAAGGATTATGGAAACATTTATCAAAAGACATTATTCGCATTATATTTAACGTATCTCATGATTGGGAGCTATTTACTTAGAATAATGCGTATTAGAAATACTGAAATAAACTATGTTCTTTTAATAAAAAAATTGTATAGATAACTGAACACGCTTCATCAGTCTTAAATTGATTAGGAAGTTTAAAAAATTGTTGATAAAATAAAAATAATACAAATAATTCATTTAATTTATATTAATGTCATGATTCTTTAATTGATAATAATAAATGATTTCAATAGTTTCAGTTTACAATGATTTTTTCGTACCCGTAGGTTCCAAATCAATGGGCCCCCAAAAGCCTAATTAAATAAGTTTCTATTAATTATCTTTAAAAAAGATTAAATTCTGATTATTAAATATACATGTAGTATTAAGAGTTATAGTATGAAAATTTGATGATGAAAGTTAATATGATTCTATTAAGAAAGATAAGGTGAAACATTAATGAATAAAGACCATAGAACTGTTTGTGCTGTAATTGCTACTTATAACCGGAAAAAACCCTTATCTAAATGTTTATCTTATTTAAAACGGTGTGATTCTTTAGATGCAGTGTATTTAATTGATAATGCCTCGGATGATGGAACCCCAAACTTACTAAGAAACGAAGGTTACATAACGGAGATTCCTCCCTTAAATCCTAATGAAATTTGGAAAAACTCCTCCAATGTAAAAAACCAAAATGGAAAGACAATTAAATTTTACTACCTTAGAAATTATGTAAATGGGGGTAGTGCAGGAGGATTTTATGATGGGATTAGGGGAGCATATAAAGAAGGTTATAAATGGATTTGGGTGTTAGATAATGATTCAATACCTAGAAAAGATTCATTAGACAAACTATTGGAGAAAACAGAATTATCTGAAGACATTGGGTTTTTGTGTAGTAAAGCGTTATGGTGTGATGGAAATGTTCATATTATGAACATTCCCCAAATACAGCCTTTAGTTAAAGATATTCCTTTTAATAAATTCGAAAACAGTAAAGTTTCAGTTATAAGGGCATGTTCATGGCTTTCTCTTTTAATAAAAAGAGAAGTAATCGAAGAAGTGGGATTACCTCTGAAAGAATTTTTTGTCTGGGCTGAGGATATAGAATATACAAATCGTATGACAGAAAATAATTATTTAGGTCTCTACGTTGCGGATAGTATTGTTTATCATGAAACTAAAAAAAATTATTCTGATGACATTATTGCAGCGGATATAGAAAACTTAATTAAATATTCATTTGGCATAAGGAATAACCTTTATCTTATGAAACAGCGCAGCATACTCCTTTTTATTCTGTTATTAAGTTATAATCTCATTTTTGTCAATTTCAATATTTTGAAAAATAGAAAAGATAATAAATTAAAGTTCTTTTGGACAAATACTGTATCATCCCTAAAATCGATATTTTTTAGACCTGGAAGAGATTAACATGAAAAAGCTTAAAGATGTGGCATCATTCATTAGATTTGAATATGATCTTCTGGTTTTAAAGAGGGTATCTAAAATTATCTCCCAGATAGAAAACGGTCATTGTCTACATCAACATTTAGATTATAAAGATCATTACAAAATAGCGTTCATCGTTCCAGGAATGGTAGGTTACAGTGGTGGACATACTTCAATATTACGATTAGGCACTTACTTTTCTCAATTGGGTCATGATGTGTACTACATTACCTACGATACTACTAAAATAGAAAAAATGGAAAAAAATGCAGAAATAAATTTAGATGATTACAAAGGCACCTTCCTTGAACAGAGCGATTTAAATAAGTTTAATTTTGATATAGGGATAGCCACATACTGGGAATCCTGTTATTGGCTACTTGCATTTCAAGATAATTTCGATTATAAAATGTACTTCATTCAAGATTTCGAACCCTATTTCTATGCTATGGGTGACCTTTATTATCTGGTACTGAATACCTACAAATTTGGATTTCACATGGTAAGTCTTGGAAAATGGAATAAATCCATAGTAGAAAATAAAACATCTGAGAGTGTGGATTATATTGATTTTCCGGTTGAATTAGAACAGTATACTCTTAAAAAGAGAAAAATTAATATTGGTAAACTTGTTAAAATAGCATTATACTTGAAATTAGATAGTAGACGAGCTCCATTTCTTTTAACTCAGCAGATTGGATTCCTAAAAGAAAAATTATCAAAATTAGGGTATGAACTAGAGGTTTATGCCTTTGGGTTGAATAAATACATTAAATTGCCTCATATTACAAACTTAGGTAAACTCAAACGTGAAGAGTTGATTGAATTATATGGGAAGTGTCATTTTGGATTAGTAGCATCATTAACCAATATTTCTTTAGTTAACTATGAAATGATCCTTTCAGGCCTCCCGGTGATAGATCTTGCTGATGGAAGTGCACCAACCTTTTTTTCGGAAGAAGAAATGATTTTTATAAACTCTAATATTGATGATTTATATAATAAGGTATCATATTACTTGAATCATCAAGATATGCTAAATGAAGTTCTTGAAACAGCTCAAAATAAAATTATTAATAATAAGTTGTCATGGGAAAACACATCAAATCAGTTTAATGATATTATTTACAGGAATACAACTGAAAATTTATAAATGCTTATGAATTTCAAATTAAACATCAGAAGTTTGCCTGTTATTCCATGCATAAATCATCAGACCCTGAATTTTACCATCAGTAATTTCTTTATAATTTAAGAGGGTTAACTTGTTGGAATCACCCCAAACAAAGCAATAACTTATATTATTAGCTAGTAATTCATTTTCTAATTCTGCAGAGTTATTAATATTCTTTGGTAATCCATAATATTGGCTATTCAGATAATAAGCAATTTGTAAAGTATTTTCCCAATTTCCGTTGGATGCTATATTGCCCTGCACTCCATAGTCATTTTGTAATGTTTTACTTAGTTCATACAGTCCATTGTCTGTATGAGGATAATTAATCAACTCATAAGCGGGATTAAAGATGAAAGAGAACATTAAAATGATTATAAATACGTTTCTGATTTTTATACTGATATTATAATTTTCATATAATATTTTTGTCAGATAAAAACCACATATCATTACTAAAATTATTATGGGCCATAAAAACCGTTCTTGAACCATTATTAAACAATAACCCCCAGCATAAATTCCAATAGAAAGTAATAAATAACTTAAATTCTTTTTAACAAATTTAGGAGTGCCTGATTTGAGAATAAGGTATAAGCTAATTATTGTAATTACAATGGATAATAATGAGTAGTATTCAATCATTATTATGGTTCGATAAAGATTTTGAGCAATAATATTTAGTTGATAATCCAAATTTTGCCATGATTCGAAGGGACTCCAGTCTTTCATTTTTACCAAATAGGGATCATCCCATGTGCTGGTTGCAGTTGGATATGGTGGTTTTATAAGTCCCATAAAATAAACAGGATGATCCGGATAATCAGGACCTATAACTGCATGGTTATATTCATTTGCAGTACCTATGGTGAGTTTATCATATTTTTCACTTATAGTCCCTATCCAGATTCCACTAATTATCATAAATACGGCCAGACCAAAAAATAAGTTCTTTTTAATATTGGCTTTTTTAAGTTTTCCTCCTTTAAAGTAATAGATTAAATTGAAAAGGATAAAATGAACCAGGAAAAAAGGAAAAATATAACTTTTACTCAGAAAAGCCATTGCCCCAATAAAACCGCATAATGCACCATTTGTCCATTTGTCGGAATAATTTGGTTTGAAGATGATGCTAAAATAGTAGGTTAGTAAACAGGCAACCAGTAAATCAGGGGTGTCATAGATTATTGCAAAAAATAAAACCAGTGGAATCGAAGTCACAAGTAAAGCTTTTTTAATGGTGTTATCTAACTCAAAAATAGAACTTAAGCGGCTTATGCCGATAATTGTAAAAAACCCGATAATTAATGATACAATCCGGGTGATGTATGTTGCATAAGAGGTATTGTATCCAATTAACATGATGGGTGTCATTAGCCATGAGTAAAGTGGACTCCAAACTCCATTGATGGCGTTTACCCAATCACCATTTGAATATTTTAGGGCAATGGATATGTATGAAATACCATCGGCTCCCAGATTAAAATGGTAAAAATTAAGGGTAAATATTGCTAGAACAGAATAAACAATTAAAACAATACTCAAATCCTGATTGTTAAGAATAAGCTTTTTATTTCCCATTAAAACCCTCAAAGGCCATTATTATTTTCCTATTATCTCTTAAATTTCTATATATTTCCTGATTAATACCTATTCCTGATTTGTAGTTATATTCATGATTTAATTCCATCAAAAAATCCCCTATAATAAGTCAAGAAGAGTTTTTGATTTTTATAATAAATGCTGAGCATAATGGGGAGTAAGAAGAATCCTATTATCTGATAAATAATAAAAAAGGCATAATCGCTCTTTTTAGCCCATTTTTTCATAAAAATCCACCGGTTACGGGTTATATAATACAACCCGGTTGTTTTACTTATTCCCCCGCCAGATTGAGAAATTTTATGCCATATCTGTGCAGTGGGAACGTATAAACTCCCGTAACCTGCCTGGTTTGCCCTTAAAGTCCAGTCACTTTCTTCAAAATATAAAAAGTATTTCCTATCCATCAAACCTATTTTCTGGATAACTTCAGTTTTAATAAGAAAAGCAGAACCACTTACATATCCAACTTCTCTTTCTTCATTAAACTGCCCATGGTCCAATTCATTGGTGCCGATTTGTATTCCACGGCTTGATTTCCAGGATATTTCACATCCTGCACTCCAGATTACATTAGTTTTATTATAAAAATAGATTTTAGGGCCTAAAATACCAATTTCTTTGTTATTTTCTCCAGTTTTAACCAGTTCATCCAGGAAATTTTTCCCAACAACAGTATCGTTATTTAAAAGTAGGATGTATTCAGGATCCAAATTATTTAATGAAAACCGCATTCCAATGTTATTTCCTTCAGCAAATCCATAATTCTCTTTATTTTTTATTAAAATTAGAGGATCAGAATCATTTTTGCTGAGATTTTGGCGATTGATATTTTTGTTATAATCCAATTCCTGAATGAATATTGGTTTATTTTTAGGGTTGTAATCAAAATAGGGTGATACAACTTTAAGTTCACCTTTACAGTATTCCCTTATTTTAGATAGAGACTCATCATTGGAGTTGTTATCAACCAAAACAACTGAAAAATTAGGGTAATTAATGTTATAAACAGATTCCAGACATTCTATGGTGTCATTCCACCCATTAAAGTTCACGATAATTATTGTTACTCGTGGATAATTCATAATAATCACTAGTACTTAAATTGGGAAATATTATGGTGGCTTAAAGTTCTATTAATCTTTAAAAGAAGATTAATCTATTTTAACTTTTTCCTAAGCAACTTATTTTCCTTTTGAACCAGATAAATCTCTCTTTTTAAAAGGCTTATCTGGGTTGCTACAAATCCAAATATTAATATCTGAATCCCTGAAAGAATAGTTACAACCATGAACAGCATTAACGGTCGTGTAGGGTCTAGGCTGCCAATTAGGTATAAATAAAATAGATAAATGGCACTAACTGTTCCAATAACACATAAAGTTAGTCCAACTATCCCAAAAAGCATCATTGGTTTTTCGTAGAAGGTGAATAGAAGATGAGATATGGTAGTTGATTTAATCTTTATCTTTGATTCGCCGTATTCTCTTCCTTTAAGTACTACTGGAATCTCTTTTATTTCAAAACCAACCGCATTGGCCTTTGAAAGTATTTCTGGATTAATTTCAGTTCCAGAGGATTCCAGTTCTATGGAATCTAAGACTTCTTTGCGGTATGCTCTTAAAATACCTGTAACTGTACTTATATTCCCTGTGAGTGCGTAACCAACGATTTTATTGGCCATTTTGCTTATAAATAATCTGTGAAATGGTATTGATTCTGTTTTACCCCCTGCCATGTACTGTGACCCAATTACAATGTCAACAGCAGCAGAATCGAGTGTTTCAATTAATTTAGGAATGTATAATGGATCGTAGCTTAAATCTGCATCCAGAGTAACAACTACATCTCCACTGGAATATTCAAAACCAGTGATAAGCGCCCGACCCATTCCCATGTTAATAGGGTGTTCTAAAAGGATGATTTGAGAATTAGTAGAAGCATATTCTTTTACAAGGTGGCTGGTATGATCATGGCTTCCATCATTTACAACCAGAATCTCGTAATTTTCGTAATAGTCTTTTAGAATGGCCTCTACTGTTTGCAATGTCTTCAGGACATTTTCTTCCTCATTATACATGGGGATTATTACAGAGATCTTCATATACAACAATTAGAGTTTTAATTAGTTAATATAAATTTCTGAAGAATTCAGACACTATCAAAAACTGAGTGATTTTGATTTTTATGTTTTGATAAACAGGTTTTCAAATTCCTCTCAAACTCTTGCAATAAAAAACTAAAAACTTTTATAAATGAGGTTTTTTTTTAATCTGAAGCTAAAAATTAACTAGGTTGATTGAAAAAATTTCTATAAAAAATTAAATTTTATTCAATGTCTTGAAATGTTTAGGTAATGGTTTCATTTTGGCTGGTGCACCTATTGCTAAATAATAGGGTGGCACATCCCGGGTTACAATAGCCCCTGCAGCAATCATAGCCCCCTCCCCAATTTCAATTCCTGAAAGAAATGTAGAGTTTGCTCCAACTGATGCACCTTTCCGTACTATGGGACCTTTAAGTTTATAATCGGCTCTTAATGGGTACCGGTCGTTGGTGAAGCAGGCACATGGGCCTATAAAAACATGATCTTCAATTAAAGAATTTTTAGGGATATAAACATTTGATTGGATGCTGATGTTATTTCCAATTTCAGTGTGGCCTTCAATAACACTGTTGGTTCCCAGGAGTACTTTGTCACCTATCATGGTCTTTTCTCTAACCAGCACTCCGTGTCCTGTCTGAAAATCGTTCCCAATTTCCACATCGTTATAGATTACGGTGTTAGAACGCAGTAAGGCATTTTTACCAATCAAAGGGGGTTTTGATCTGAATTTATAACTGACTCCCAGTGTCACATTTTCATGTACTTTAGGTTTGTCAATATTATCTTCAGAGTCTACTCCAAAAAACATATTTTTGAAATTGACTTTCTCACTGGAACCCCATGGGTTTTTGAATAGTGCCATAATCCCTCTTAAATATAAGATTATTATCTGATTTTTAATTTTTATTTAGTGATTATGTTATTTAGATAATGGTTTATTTATTTTGTTATTTGAGTAAAGTTATATAGATTTTTTTCAAACAATACAAACTTTTACCTAAATTTTACTTGAAAAATTAACAAAATATTATTGATTATATATATCTGTGATATTATGTTCCCTTAAATCATAATTAAAATTAAATTTGGTTGTTGTATAAGCTGGAGGACCAGTAAAATAAATTTTATATCCTCTATTCTGCCACGCTTTGATTTCTTCAGGATATGCGATGTAAACATAAGTTCGGTTTTTATTTGCATCCCAGTAAACTACATTTTTTGGTTTAGGATCAATTTCATTGCTGTTTTTTTGGAGAATTTTGGAGGAATTGTTAGCAAAATAACTTAAAAATGGAAAAAATTCACCAGTAATTATAATTGAATTATTGAAGTTGCTTGAAGTAATTTTTTCCAATGCGCTGGTTATGGTTACACGTTCATTTGCATCAGAAAAAACAATACCTTTGTCTATTATTTCAGATGATTCAAAGGTTAAGTTAACGGAAATAAACGAGTTCAAAATCAATAAAATACATAATAGGTTAAATAACTTTTGATTACTTATTCTACTAAGTAAATACAGGGTAAATGGAATTGCTGGAAGTAAATATGCAGTTTCATAAGGACTAATTGCAAATAGTATCACCACCAAGAAAATTGCAAGTATTGCAAAAATAAGATTAGCATCGTTTTTAATTGTTACATAAGCTTTTTTTCCTGAACTGAGAATTATTAAAATAAAGACCAACACAGCCAAGAATCCAAAATACGATAAAAAATCATTGATTACACTATTTACATCCGTTGCTGTTAGATAGAAACTGATAAAACCCAGTCCGTACTGGAAAATCAAAGGTAAAAACAAAAGAAAGCTTGTTATTAAAGATAATATTAAAAATTTTAATCCATTTTTATAATTGTTTTGTGATATAATCAAATAAATAAATGGAATCAATAATAGTGCAGATGTTGGTCTAGATGCAATTGCTAACCCCATCATCAATCCGGCCATTAAATGTCGTTTTTTGATTACAAAGTACCAGCTAATGATTATAAAAGTCACAGCCCACATGTAATCCATGGTAATGACACTGTTAATCCATACAATTGGCAAAAATGCAAATGTAATTACTATGAGTCCCTTATTTTCAACTTCAAGTTCTTTGAGTATTTTGGCAAATACCAGAACAGAAATCAGGGTAAGGATCATGGTGAGGCTGTTGGTTGCCAGCCACCCATAGTTTATAACAAGAGAATTAACGTATTCTGGTAACGGATATCCTGGAAAACGTGAAGTATGATAGATCAGGAAGTGATTTAAATCGAATGCAGAGTTGGCTATCCTCCAGGCATCAGGGTCATTTCCAAACCCCAGATTTAAAAATGGGATCCGGGATAATAGAAAAACAATAATAAAAACAATAATATAAGGGTATTTCGTATAATCAAGTTCAACTAATGATTTTATGTAATCGTTTATCATAACCCTACCCTAAATATAAATTTTAATTACTGTTAGTTGGGGAAATATATGTATAGTTTGTAAATATAATCAGTTGTATTGATAATACTACTTTGATTAGTTAAATAAAATAATTTATTATAAAAGATTCATATGACTCTTTTGATGCGATTTAAAAATTTTTTAATTCAAAATAAGGAGATAATAATTCTCCTATTAGTTTATGCTGTTTTATATTCATTTAATCTTGATAAGTTCCCGGTTGTAAATGGTGATGAGAACTGGTTCATTAATCCTGCCTATGATCTGGCCATGTTTGGTAAAATGGGCACATCCATGATCTATGGCTCGTATAACATTGCTAGCTTCACTTACTGGCAACCGCCGGTATTTATTTTCTTAATGGCAGTTTCATTCAAGTTATTTGGCTTCGGTATTTTACAAGCTAGAATGGTAAGTGTTGTTTTAAGTTTTTTAACAGTTCTATTTACATATCTACTTGGTCTAAAACTGTATAACAAAAAAATTGGAATACTGGCCTCTTTATTATTGATGTTAAACCCCTTGTTTTTTATGATCTCCCGAAATGCCAGGATGGAGGTCGCTGTGGCATGTTTCATGGTAATTGCTCTTTATTGCACATTTTTGGCGTTGAAAGAGTCCAAAATTGGCTATTATTTTGCCGCTGCTTTTTTCGCAACACTTGCATTCTTATCCCACCCCAATGGTGTGATTGCAATATTATCTGTTTTTCTGATAATTTTGGCTGAAAAAATCGATTTTAATGGTTTTAAGAAGTTAAAATTCAATATAAGCCTCAATGAAATTTTTGTTTTTATTGCAGGAGTTATAATTCCATTAATCCCTTATCTATTATACATATCCCTGGATTTTGAGGCATTCAAGGGTCAATTCATGGGGAATATCGCTGTGTCTCCATCAAATCCTATGATTAATATTTTATCAGAACCCACACGTTATGTTAACCTATTCTGGTGGTTAACCCAGTATAATGGTATCTTTTTAACATTTTTTGTGTTGGTACCAATGCTGGTTTTGACTGTTATGGGTTTGTATAACCTTGTTCAGGAGCGAAAATTTAGTGGAAAGTTTTTATTCATTACGCTAATGGTAAACATTGCAGTATTAGCCGTGTTGGTCTATCACAAATACTTTATTTATTTGGGAATAATTATCCCTTATTTATCCATAATAATTGCTTTAACTCTTAAAGATAAACTAAAGTTAAAAATAAATAAAAAAGGCATAATATCCTGTATCACCATTGTTTTATGGCTTATGATGATTATGGGTAATTGCATATTTCTAACTAGCTTTTTAGAAAAAACAAAGGATTATAATTATATGGAAATTGAATATGAGGTTCAAAAGTACATACCTCCCGGTAGTGTTGTTGTGGGGGATCACAATTATTGGATTGCGTTACATGATGAATACCAATATTACGGGCGTGAAAATGTCAACAAGACCCGGGAAATGATGATGGATTTAAAAGCAGAATACCTTCTTTTTGATAATACATGGGCAATTGAGGATGATTCTATTGAGAATTTCATTAACCAAAACTGTACACTGATTGCTGAGATTCCAGGCAATGACACTGCTGGATTTGGAATAACTAAAGTCTACCAAATAAAAAGGACATCTTAATTTGTCATTACATTAAAAGAAGGATTTTAAAATAATATCATGCCGCTTCAGACATTAAAACAATTCCAAGACATTTAAAAAAAATATAAAAAACTGTTTAAATGGTTTATTTCTGGATTAATTTGCCCATAACTTCCACCGCTCAATGAATTGTTATTTGCGATAATCATTATTCATAAAAAATTTATTAAACTTAATCTAAATATTCTGTAGGAGTTGAAATGGATAAAAAATTGTTTACCACCATAGCCATTGTTTTGCTGATTTTTTCCATTGGTTTTTTCTTAAGAGTGGAAACCACAAATCTCAATTCAATTCAGGATTCTCAAAAATCTTTTTATCAGGATCAAAACGGCCTCCCTTACATGTATGAGTTGGACTCATACTACAACTACCGTTTAACCGAAAACTATCTGGACCATGGATATTTAGGGGATGCAATAATTAAAGGTGTGGATTGGGATCTCCATTCTTACTATCCTCCCGGAGTCCCCATTGACTATCCTCCTCTAATAGTTTATTTAACTGCATTTATTTACAAATTCATCAACTTATTTGGAGATGTACCCCTCCTCGTTATTTGCTTCTGGTCATCCGCATTCATAGCACCACTGGCGGGAATTGCGGCCTATTTCTTTGTGAGTAGATTAACCAATCAATATGGTGCAGTTACTGCTGGTATTTTAACCGTCACTATCCCCTATTACTTTGTTCGTACAGTCCCAGGATGGTTCGATACCGACATGTTCAACTTATTATTCCCATTTTTAGTGGTTGGCTTCTTTTTCCTGGCCCTTGATAGCATAAATAAACCCGGTAAAAAGGCACTAATTTATTCAAGCCTAACAGCAGTGTCCATGTTCTTATTTGCACTGGCCTGGAATGGTTGGCAGTACCTGTTTTACCTTATTGTTATTTTCTGGGTTGTTTGCATTCTAGTAACTAAGTTAAGGGGTGGAATGGTAAAAAATCATCTATACAACCTGATATTATTCTTTGCAGGGACATTAATCTTAGTAGGGGTATTCACAGGATTAATAAACATTTTTAAACTAGCATATAGTCCAATTCAACTTCTTAATTTATCTTCTGGCAGCGCATCCTGGGCTGATTGGCCCAATCTTTATATTTCAGTTTCAGAACTAACTAAACCTTCTATAGAATCAATTGTTTCACGAATTGGAATTGCACTCTTTGCCGGATTATTCGGACTGGTATGGACTTTCCGAATACTGTTAAATGATAAATTAAGCCAGAAATTCTTGAAGAGAATTAACTGGATGTCCTTTTGGTTCCTGGTTTTATGGACCATTGCCGGTTTTGTTGCATTGAATAGTGGTGAAAGATTCATGATCATGTTAATCCCACCTCTGGTGGTTAGCACTGGAATCATGATTGGGATCTGCATTGAATACATAAGTTTATTGAAAAATAGCCAAAAAATCCATATTTTTAAAAGAAATCCCTACATCCTTAAAGTTCTTTCTATTTTAATTGTGATATTAATCGTACTCCCTGGGATATGGGCTAGTGAAACTAGTTTTAATCTAATTCCTGGAACTAATGATGATATCTGGGCTGCTTCAGTTTGGATAAATAATAACACATCAAACAACACTGTCATTATAGGAGACTGGAACAATGGTCATTTATACACTGCTATCGCAGATCGCCCGGTTCTTGAGGATGGTAGAATGGGTTATATAGAAACATTACCTGAACGCAATTTTGATGATCTATTCCCCTATAAAGATAAATCTCCCAGCATTTCAAGGGATTACTGGATTAATAAAGCATTTTCCACAGATAATGAGAGTCTCTCAGTAGGCATTATGCACATGTTATCTACCAGTGGAGATCAGGGTTACATAACATTGGGTCTGTATGTAGGAAACACCAGTAAAACTGTGGATATCATGAACAACATATTGGGGCTGGATAAAGAAAATGCTCGCAATTTACTTTTAAATAATTATAATTTAAGCAGTGATCAGGCTGATGAGGTTTTAAAGTATACTCATCCTGAGAATCCATCTCCCATGGTTGTGGTTACCAACGATAAAATGATTGGTGTTGGGTACTGGATATTCACCTTTGGTGGGTGGAACTTCACTGAAAATTCTTCTAATAATTATATTTATTCATCGGGAACTGTGAATACGACTTCTGACTATCTCAACTCAACCAATGATGTATTTATGGATTTTAAAACCGAAAACTTAACCTGGGAAAACGAAACACCCTATTTCGTGGAATTCATTGAAAATGGAACCAGTGTAAAGCGTTATGTTGATCCCAGCAGTGATTTTGGTGTTTTCATCATTGATCATAAAAAAGTAGTGGTACTGGATAAACAATTTGAGAATTCTATTTTTACAAGGTTAGTTATCGAAAAAAGTAATTCCACCATTTTCAAGCCTTTATTTTATAGTAATAAAGCAGTGGTTTGGGGAATTTGATATTGGATCCTTAAGTAAGATATGAATTCTTAAATAAATTCCAAAAACTACATTTTACCAATAGCATTGTCACGGGCAGTATTTATCACCTGAGTAATATTCCCTGCAAATGAGTTGGTAATGCCAAATATGTATCCACCTGCAACCATTACTATAACTAACATGGCACCAATCAGTAATATCATTTCAGCGCTTATTTGACCTTTGTCATCCATTTTATCCACCTGTTATTATGGAAGTAAAATTATAAAATCATAATTTAATCCAATACTCTTATTATATTTATAGGATTCTGCTATAAATTATTTTTTACTCTGAAAGAATGATCTTGATCTATTGGATAAGATTTATTATAATCTTTAATTTTCCAGGAGTAATCATTTATTAAAATCAGTTCTTTGTGTTTGATTTTTTTGTTAAATATTTTATTTTGGATGAAATTGAAGTTCTATGATTCAATTTTGAGAACTAAGTGAAGAATCATTATTTTAATAAAAATTTAATATATAAACTAACAATATTTAAAAATAAAAAAATAATCCATAAATTGGTTGAAAACCTTTTTATGGAGTTTATTTTAGTGCACTTGTACTTCTTATGGTGTTAACGTCGTTGCTGGCGTTTAATCCGGAAGTGCCGCTGAAGTATGCTCTGTAGATCAGTAGTGCGGCTATTGCGATTACGATAACTCCACCAAACAATAAGATATATTCAGCTGCTCCTTGTCCACCTTCGTCTTTTAAAAAGCTCATATATTCACCTCATTTAAAGTTTATTATACTGATTATTAACATTGTAATCACTATTATAAAACATTATTGTTAGTGGTAACTAGAATTATATGTTATTTAGTAGATTATTAAGAGTTGATTCAATTTATTATTTTGAATATTATTTGAATAATTTAAAAAAAGAAATTATTTCATAAGTATGTTTTTAAACTGTATGATTATTTTGCTGTGGTTCTTACGGTGTTAACGTTCGGGGGGACATTTAGTGAAGATGTGCCTTGGATGTATGTTCTGTAGACTATCATTGCAGCTATTGCAACAACTATTATGCCACCAAACAATAAGATATACCTGGCTGCGCCTTGTCCACCTTCATCTTTTAAAAAGTCCTCCCAACCTTAAACCCCTGTCCAATGAATGTTTTATATTATAATTAATATTATTATATTAATCAAAAAAATAGAATAAAAAATACCCATAATGGTAATTTCATACCTTATATGAGTATTGAATTTTTAGGGATTATTTATTTTAGTGCACTTGTACTTCTTATGGTGTTAACGTCGTTGCTGGCGTTTAATCCAGCGGTTCCGCTGAAGTATGCTCTGTAGATCAGTAGTGCGGCTATTGCGATTACGATAACTCCACCAAACAATAAGATATATTCAGCTGCTCCTTGTCCACCTTCGTCTTTTAAAAAGCTCATATTATCACCTCATTCAAAGTTTTCCATGTTAATTAGTAGCTTTGTATCACTATTATATTTACTATTGTTAGTGCTAAAATAGAATTGTAGGTTATTTGGCAAATTATTTAGAGTTCAATTTATTATTTTAAGAATAATTTAAAAAAAGAAAGTAGTCCATAAGTATGTTTTTAAACTCTACGGTGGGTTACCTGCTGTGGTTCTTACGGTGTCAACGTCCTGAGCGGCGTTTAGTGAAGATGCGCCTTGGATGTATGTTCTGTAGACTATCAGTGCAGCTATTGCAACAACTATTATACCACCAAACAATAAAATATACTCTGCTGCGCCTTGTCCACCTTCATCTTTTAAAAAGGTCATTCTATTTCCTCCCAACCTTAAACCCCTGTCCAATGAATGTTTTATATTACAATTAATATTATTATAATAATCAAAAAAATAGAATAAAAAATACCCATAATGGTAACGTTATACCTTATATGGGCATTGAATCTTTTAGGGATTATTTATTTTAATGCGCTAGTACTTCTGATGGTGTTAACGTCATTGCTGGCGTTTAATCCGGAAGTTCCGCTGAAGTATGCTCTGTAGATCAGTAGTGCAGCTATTGCAATAACGATAACTCCACCAAACAATAAAATATATTCAGCTGCTCCTTGTCCACCTTCGTCTTTTAAAAAGCTCATATTTTTTACCTCCAATAAGGTTATTTCAATTATATACAACTTCTCTGTTGATAGTTATATATAAACATTTTCATTGCTCACTGACAACAATATTCCTGTTGCGAATGTATGTGCTCAATAATATTCTTTAGTGTTCACACATAATTATCTTTTATATACTTCTTTGTGCATATTATCACGTACTAATTAAGAGGCCTGTGACCATGCCCAAAAACTACAACTTACGAAGATTGATCCTGGATGTTTTAGAAAACGATGAATTATCCAAAAAGAGGATTTTAGAGGTTATACGATCAAAAAATGGGATAGGCACATCAGACAAGACCTTCAACGAATCATTAATGGCTCTCTTGCGTGAAGGACAGATATACATCGCAGATTATGATTTCACAATATACGATGGAGTCAAGAGGATACAATCCATAAGACCCGAGGGCATCGTGTTCGGTGTTTCCAGAATGGATTTTGTGGAAATAGAAACCATACTTAAACAGATGGAAAGTAAGGATCACGAGGAAGTTTACCGGGCATCTAAGAACCTTAAAAGGGTTTTCCGCAGGAAAATGGATGAACTTCAAAGTGAAGGCGCCCACAATAATCCCAATGGGGCAGACTCCATTTTTAACCAGACTATTTTCTATATGAACTCACTGGGTGAAGAACAAAAAAGATCCCTACGGAATAAATTAGCCTGGGGACTAAGTAACAATAAAGGATCTCTGGAATTATTCAAAAACATAGTTTCCTTTGTCCAGTCACAGGAATGACATTACTCTATTTTAATTTTCTTTGTTTTAATCATATAGAAACCATTTCTTCTTTAAATGTTTTCATAATTTAAAAAATTATATTAAAACGATTTAAACATACTATAAAAGATTTTTAATCGAGTTAATATCTTATTTATTAGTTTTTAGGAAAAAGGTCATGGTAAAACGGGTAACTGAATTTAATATAAAAAAATTTATTTATAAAGGTTTATAATCTTGTTGGAAGTAAAGCATATTATAACTATTAAGACCAGTTAAACCCCTTTTTAACCAAGTTACTTTTTAAAAAAATCTTAAACTATATTCCAATTGAATGTGCATTCAAGCATATTTGAATTTAAACATAAAGTGGACTAAATGAAAGTACTCCTAATACCCTGTGGCATAGGAATGGGTCATACCTCCCGTTCAGTGGCTTTAGCCCAAAAATTAGAAGCAAAGGGTGATGAGGTTCTATTTGCCAGTTATGGTTCTGGCTATCAGACTCTTAACGAGTACAGTGACTACGATGTGGTGGAACTTCCAACCATCAAGTTCTACGGGAGTTCAGGTGAGCTGAACTTTAAACACACTGCCCGCAAGTCCATTGATGCACCTTATATTTTCCTGAAGAGTATCTACCATGAATCCCGCATAATCAAGGAATTCAACCCGGATGTGGTTGTATCTGATTCTCATTATTCCGTCCCCATCACCTGTAAAGTACTGGGCGTACCCTGTGTACTGGTAAGTAACGATCTGGCACCTGAACTTAAAGAAGAGTACCAGAAAGACCGTACCCTTGAATATTTGGAAAATGGATTGCAACGTTTCATAAAGGATGTTTCCAGGCTCTGCCAGTCAATCATCATACCCGATATTCAAAACTCCTATGAGGTACCTTCCCCGGTGCGTGATCGGGTGAACTTTACCGGACCCATCCTGAAGATGAATCCCCGGACTATGGATAGTAAAAAAGAGCTTAGGGAGCGTTTTGGATTTGACAAGTCTGAAAAAATGGTAATGGCTACTGTGGGAGGATCAGAATTCGGGAACAAACTTTTAAAACTCCTGCATCAGGCAGCACCAGACCTGGATTGTGATCGAATGATACTGGTCACCGGGCCCCAGATAAAACTGGATCTAGAGTCTTCCCCCCGGATAATATGCAAAAGATTTCTGGGGGATATAATGGAGTGGATGAAATTATCCGACTTCCTGGTGAGTCTGGCCGGACACACTACATCTATGGAAATTGCTTCCCTGGGCATTCCCAGCCTGATGGTCCCTATAGAAAATCATCCCGAGCAGCTGAAAAATGCCATGAAAATGAAAAACTACGGAATAGCCCAGGTGGAGAACATGGCCACTTTAACCTCCAGGAAGTTATCCGAAAACATCAATCAGCTCCTGGAAAGTCAGGATCTCAAGGAAAATGCAGAAAAAACCAGGAATATATTTTCAAGGTACAACGGGACTGAAAATGCAGTTAACATCATTAGGAGTTGTGCAGAAACTGAAGATGAAATTTCAAACGAGGGCTGAAACTTCTTACCTAAAATTATTCATTTTTTGTTAAGGATTGTTCATTTTTTTGTCAAGAAAATCAGGAGAGAGGAAAGATCAGGCATATGAAATCCGGAAAATATTAATAATTGTTAAGGTCCTATTAGAATTAGAAATTCATTTTTTTAAGACCCAGATTGAAAGAATGATAATAATTGGTGTGTGATGATACTAATAATTTATAAATAGTCCATAACATAATAAGATTGGAGGTATAAGATGATCAATTTAATTGTCAGCGTTTTTGGGGCTCTCCTGGTTATCGGTGGTTTTTATTTCATGTACCTTGGGTTTAACATCCCACCTAACCCGTTAGCTTTCTTTGTAGGGTTAATCGCATCTGTATTTGGACTTATTTTACTGATATTTTTTGGTAGCAGGATAGATTTATCAAAAGGGGCTATGCCCAAACCAAAAAAGGCAAAAACCCCCAAAGCGGCGGTAACTGCACCAATTAAACCGAAAAAAATGCCAGTTAAAGATAAAATACCATCAAAATCGGCTCAAATTTCAGAATCACGGGCTATAAAACCCAAACCAAGGGTTAAGGAACCAAAGGTTACAGAACAACCTAAATTTGGACCATCATCAACATCCACACCCCCCCTGAAAAAGGAAAAAGATAGCACAGCTGGAAAGATCATAACACCCAAAAAGAAAGTGGAAACCTCACCAGATACATTTGAGCCACAAAAAAAGGAAAAAGAAACAGCTCCAATCAAGAAACCAACTACATTACCTCCTGATCTGGCTACTAAACCAAAAACACCACCTAAAAAAATAGCTCCAGTTAAAAAAGCCACTGAAGATAAATCACCTGAAAAAGCAATTAAAAGAGATGACAAAGCCGAACCTCCTCAGGTAAAACCATTTAAACTTAAACCGAAAACTGATGAAAAGGTAGTACCTGCACCCAAATCTGTACTGGAAACTGCGGATAAGGAACGGCTCAAGGAACTGCAAACCCGTACTGGACGGGATGATCAGTTCGTTAAAAACAGACTGGACAAACTCAAAGAAAATTATATCCAGAATGCTAAGGACATTGAAAGCATTATTGATGAACGACTGGACTCATTTAAGGGAACCATCGACAAGTTAAAGACAGATTCAACTGAACCATCCATAATATGGTCGTTTGAGGCGCATGATGTTCAGGAAGCCATGAAGGACACCATAGTGACTGCCCAGACCAAGTTACTGATGATGTATCCTTGGGTCCGTAACATCGATGTGGGCATCCTGAAAAAGTTCATGGATACCGAAAGCCGCATGATCATTCAGGAAGCAAGCCTGGATGATGATGCATCGGTGGAGTTAATAAAACTCCTCCAGGATAAAGATGTGAAGATAAGGACCATGCCCCACGTACACACTGTGGCCATTGTGGCAGATGAAGATAATGGTCTTATAATATCCACTGACCCTATATACGAAAGTTATGAAGTGGGAGTTATCTACAAGGACAAAAAATCCATCATGGAGATCGAACGAATGTTTGATGATGCCTGGAGCATCTCACAGGATATAGATCTGGAGCTGAAAAAGTGAAGATCCAGTGGCTGGGACACTCGGCCTTCCATATAACAACTGATAATGGTATCCGCATTGTAATCGATCCTTTCCTGCGTGATAATCCCGCCTGTCCAGTGGATGTAGAAGAAGTTACCGCTGATGTGATATGCATCACCCATGGTCACAAGGATCACTTTGGGGATGCAGTGGAATTAGCACAAAGAAACAGTGCCATGGTGGTGTGTAACCATGAGCATTCCGTTTACCTTTCCCAACTGGGACTGGAAACAACTGGCATGAACATGGGAGGAACCATTGAAGTAGAGAGGATTAAGATCACCATGGTCAACGCCATTCACTCTTCAGACATGGACTTCATAGAGGGTATAGGGCCTGGGGGAAGTTCCTGTGGTTATATACTGGAACTGGAAAATGAGCAGAAGATATACCACTCTGGAGACACCGGTATTTTTGGAGATATGAAAACAGTCATAAGGGATATTTACCAGCCACAAATTGCATTAATCCCTATTGGGGACCGTTTTACCATGGGGATTAAGGAAGCTTCCATTGCTGCTGGGTGGATAGGACCGGAAGTCATAATACCCATGCATTACAACACATTTCCAGTGATAGAACAGGATCCTTACCAGTTCAAAGATATGGTTGAAAAAACCACCGAAACCAAAGTAAAAGTGCTTAAACCCGGTGAAACATACCAAGAGTGATTTAATGGTTGATATCATGCGCATATTCCGAAAAAAATTTTTCACAGACATCTTCAACAAACTAATTGGAAAAGAAAAAAAGCTTAAAATAGGATTCTACGGTCACCCTAATTCAGGAAAAACCACTCTGGCCAACAGAATGACCAAAGAATGGACCGGGAAATCCCTGGGACTGGTTTCAGAAATACCACACGAAACCCGAAGAGTTTACAGGCAGGAAAGAGTCAGCCTCAACTACGATGGTGTGGAACTGGATTTTGACATCATTGACACCCCAGGTATAGCCACCAAGATCGATTATAAAAACTTCTTACAGTATGGCCTATCAGAACAGGAAGCCAAAGAAAGGGCTAAAGAGGCAACTAAGGGGATAATAGAGGCTATTAAATGGTTAGATGATGTTACTGGTGTTCTACTGGTGGTGGACTCCACCAAAGACCCCTTAACCCAGGCCAACATAACCATAATCGGTAACCTGGAAGCCCGTAAGATACCCTTTGTAATTGTGGCCAACAAGGTGGACCTGCCAGAGTCCAATCCTGAAAGAATTCTTTCGGTGTTCCCCCAGCACAAGGTGGTTTCCATCTCTGCCCTACACGGTGAAAACACCGATAAGCTGTACCGGGCCATGGTTGATAAGTTCAATTGAAGGTGATAGATATGGATGACGCTGATACCAACAGTCTCAAAATGGATTTCCTCTCATCAGATGCACTTAAAGCTCAAAGTAGCATTGAAAAAATATCCATGATTGTGGAAAAGGTTAAAAAAGGTGAGCTACTGGTAATTGAAGGTGGATTGGAACCAGAAGAAGAGGCAGAGTTAATAGAAACCACCATGCGCGAGATCGATGTGGAAAACTTCATGGGTATTGATATTTACACCCTGGAAAAGGATGAAAGCTCCTTTTTCGGACTTTCCAAGAAGAAAACGGTGGGTATTACCATTATTGGCCCGGCGAATGTCATGAAAGCAGTTAAAAGGAAGTCCAACTTCCTGTCAATGGTGGCCAGCCTCGGTGGTAGTGATGCATCGATGTATTAAGTGCGGCCAGGAATACGAAGACTCAGAGGACCTTATCCTGAAAGGCTGCCCCAACTGTGGCAGTAAATTCTTTGAATTCCACCAGGAAGGAAAAATCCAAGAGATCAAGGAAATTAAGGGCAGTTCTGTGGAGACCATAATGGTCAAGGAACACGGGGTCTATGAAGTGAACCTGGAATCCCTGCTGGCTGATGAATCAGTAATAGTCTCTGATGAAGAAGGGAAATACCTTATTGATATCAATTACATCTTAAAGAAGAAGATTAAGGAAAAGGATAAGTAATTTATTTTTTTTTAATTGAATTTTATTAGATGCGGAAATGTTTCTAAGATACACAAAAAGGGGTTTTCAGGATAAATAATCTATTGAAAAGCTAATATAATTTATTAGCTTCTCTTTTTAATAGTTTTTCTTTTTAATACCTTTTCTTTCCTTCAAAATCACACTTACCCGATGGTAACACACGTATAACATCTTCCAGGGTTAATATCCTTTTTGGGTCGATCTTTTTAAGAACAGATCTGGCAATTTCCTCTTTCTTGGTAAAACCTGGCTTTAAGACCACGTAGTTATCAGTGTGTTTGGCCAAAGATTCCACTGGACCCGCCATGATTCTTTCACCCTCATAATCCACAATGCCCACTGCTATCTTGAGGGGTATTCCTCGGAGATAATTACGACTGCCTCGGATTATGAATGCCCCTCTGGCCACAAATTCACCTGACTGGGGTGTTTTGGAAACCTGGTCAGGGTGTACCCAGTAAACATCTTGGGAACCGTAACCCTTATTCCAGGCACTGGAAAAGGATGCAGCCAGGGATCCTGCTTCTTGAATGGTTGATTCTGGAATTTCTCCCTCAACTTCTCCTTTTTTGATAACCACAGATGGAGCTCCGTGTATGTCTGAGTGCAGGTAAATATCCTGGTTATCAAGGTGGCGTTTAACAACCATTTCATTGGTACCAGCATCCCGACCACCAATAACCAGGAGTCCATCCGAAGACAGGAACCACCTGAGTTTTTCGAACCACTTAAGTTCTTTTCGCACCCTTTTCTGGGGTACTCGCACCTTTTCCAGGGCCAGTTCTCGCTTGTCACGCTTTTTTTCCACATCTTTCTTGGTGCGTTCAATGGCTATGTTAACTCCCTTGATCTTCCGTTTGGCTTTTTTACCCTTGTTATAATATTTCTCTGCATTTTCAGGGATCTCCAGGTTGGCATCGACTGTTACTGTTTCACCCTCAAGATTCAGGGTGAGCACACCCATCTTATCCATGGATTGGATGATCTGTGCCTCAACCATTCCTCCTTTACGGGCCTTTTTAAGTTTTGATGCAATTTCCATCCAGGAAAACTTACCTCTAGCCTGATGGATGATATCCAGCAAGTTCTGAATTTCCGAGTAGTGGGAGTAGATAAGGTTACCCTTCTTCTTGGTTTCTACTATGGTTTTCTGGAATTTTTTCAGGGTATCTTCCTGTATACGGAGCCTTTTCTCGTATTTACCCACTTCTTTGGCCCAGATATCTTTTTGAACCTTCTTGATATCTGCACCTACTTTCCCACTGTAGAACTCATCAGCAGCCTGGTTAAATGTTTCAAAACGTTCCTTATGGAAATTCTGGTAGGTTAAAATATCCAGAGGAAGAACATCCTCTTTACCAGCTTTAGGTTTCGTACCAGTAGCTTTATTTTTGGCTATTTCTGTTGCTTCATTGGGAGTATTTTTAGTTGTTTCAATGGGGGTAGCTTCCATTTGGGAAGATTCTATAACTTCATTTTGGGTAGTTTTTGTTGATTCTTTTTGGGCAGATTCTGCTGTTTCATTTTGAGTGGATTCTGCTACTTCGCTACCAGGTTTATCTTCCTTTTTATCCCCTTCAATGACTTCTCTCACAATTTGTGGCTGGAATTTGAAGGTTTTAAGTGGTTTGAAGAGCTCAGTCATGCTTTGGTAAATAGATTCTATTTCACTTTCACTGACATCAGTGGCCGGCTGTTTTTTATCCACACCTGAACGCAGGAATATTTCCTCAGAGTACATTCCACCCAGGCCACTGCGGGCCAGTGTTCGGATAAGGTCTGAGTCAGAATTCGCGAATAAATCTTTCAAGTCTTCCAGTTCAACATTCAGGATGTGAATACCTCTTTCTTCAGGGTACTGGTATTCTTCCTTAGAGGTAATCTTCCTGCCCTGTGCGTGACGGTGTTTCAGGGGTAGAATTATCTGGTTCTCCTCATCCAAAAGTATTATATTACCTTGAGAGAAAAGTTCAACAACCAGAGTAAAGCGATGTTCCTTCTGGATGTCAATTTCCAGGATACGGTCAAAGTTATGCTGCCGGACCCCCTTGACTGTGGCATTTTTCAAGTGTTTACGCAGAAGCATGGGGAATGACGGTGGTACTTTGGGATTTTCAGGAGGATACTGGGTGGTATGCACCCTTAAACCTGCTTGGAATGCCACATCTACCCTTCCTTTCCCAGGGACATGGAATCGTATGATCACAGTGTCCCTGGTGGGCTGGTATGCTTTTTGCACCCGGGCATCCCGGAGGAGTTCATTGAGTTCATGAGAGATGGCGTAAAGATCAACATTGGACATGGCTTTCATAGAGTCACCTTTATCTATATTATATGGTAATGAACATAGTTAAAACGGAGGAAAAATATGGACATTGAAATTAAGTTAACAATCGTACATTCTGCACTGGCTCTAGTTGCAGGATTCCTATCATTCTTACTATCCACTGGCGCTATTAGCGGCCTGGGTAAAAACGAATTCTTAGCAGTCTTAGCAGGGCTTTTAATCCTTTATTTAGGAGGACAGCTCTCTGAGAGAATGTTCGGCAAGGAAGCAGTTGGTGGAACGAAAGGATGGCTGTGGAGCGGTATTGTACCATTCTTCTTTGTATGGATAATGGTATGGGTCATTCTCTACAACATGTTGTAAGTGTTTCACCAAACCCTTTTTTTTATTTAAAGCCTTAATTTTTTCAAAAATCCTGTTTTCTATAGTTTTTTTAGAAGTTTATTCTTTCGAATATGGTTTTTTTTGAGTTTGTTTCTTTCAATATGGTTTATTAGGAGTTAATTTCTTGTAATGGGCCTTTTTTTGTAGTTTGTCTTTTTAACTGGTTTTCAAACCTTCTTTATTTAAATTAATTTCCTGTTTTTAAGGGACTTTCAAACTATCCTCGTCTAAAAAGGTTCCCCTATCTAAAAAGAAAAAAAACTCCATTTAGTCTGGAGTTGTAATTTATAACTTGTTTTTGGGTTTATTTTATGTGTTGAGTTTAAAATGTCCAGTAGAATATCCAGATAAACACGAAGATCAATGCCAGTACAAATACCAGTGGAGCCACTACCCTGCTTACTGCCACTATGGAGCTGATGGTGGTTACCAGTTCTGTGGCATGGGTGGGGCCCAGGGTGTTTATACTGGATAGTTTCACAGTCTTGGCACCAACCTGGACAGATTCTAAATCATCCAAAGCATTTTTAGTACACTCTACTATTTTTTCTATTATTATATCCCTGTCTTTTGTTCCCAGGGGATTGTGGCCACCGGAGAGGCCGTTAACAAAGTGGGTGTCTGTGGTCATCACTTCAGCATGGTCCAATCCCAGTTTTTTCACTTCACTGAGGATTTCATCCCTGAAACCAATAACCATGTTGTTGGCGTCCATGAGTATGTAGGCAGTTTTCTGGTTATTAACATTCAGGACCATGACTTTTACTCCACTTTGACCCACACCACTCCTTTTACCTAATTCTGGGATGGTATCATTGGCACATCCCATTTTTAACTCACTTTCTCCTGGATTTTCCAGTTTTTCCACAGCATTTAGAAGCTGGAAAACCTCAGGGTTTCCAGGTAACACTCGTCCTGATTCTCCCTTGAAGGAGTTATGACAGTCTACTAAAACCACGTTTTTGGCCCCGGTGTGTCCCTGTGCTGCTTTAATAATGGCCAGTCCCACTCCGAAGTCGATATCATCAAAGCCCAGGGGTGCGAAGGTGGCCAACAGTATAAGGTTATCTCCAAAGTACTGGGCACCCAGTTTAGCATTTTCGTGTTCAACCTGAATGAACTGGCTGGCTTGTGAGGAATATTCCATGTCATCAAGAGCATCTAAAACCAGATTTTTAATTTTACAGATTTCTTTGGAGCTTACCGGGTTGAAATCGTGGGTGGAAGGGCCGTGGCTGACCATAGTGAATGGTTCCAGGTTTTTTGCCAGGACAGTGGGCATATTTCCACCTCCAATGGTTCCCACGGGACCTGGATGGACACAGGGGGATATGAACAATCCCTTTATCCCATTTTTGCCTTTGAAACTGACTAAACCCACCAGTGTATCTATGGGTTCGCCCATATCTTCAAAGAGGGTTTCCATGGCACGTGATCCTTCAGTGTACTGTGCTATGAAGAGTGATAATAATTCCAGGCCGCCCACTCCCAGGTTACGTTTGATGGGTGATTCAACCACCAGCATGAAGGAGTAAATGGCGATCATCAGTATCAGCCCGGCGATGAGTCCCTTAAGTGCCACCGCTATGATGCTGAAGGATCCAATGTTGGTGGTGATGCTGGTTAAGGATACTATCACCACCACCATGCTCAGGATGAGAACTGGCTGGATTGCGGAGATTAAAATGGATCGTACTGGGCCTATATTGGAGGTTCCCCAGATAATGAAGATGCGCAGGCCAAAGGCCAGTGCGCATCCTAAAATCAGAGCATCAATAACGTAGCTGTAGATGGTGAAGCTGGACACCAGACTACCCAGAACGTATACCATTGCCACCAGTACCATGGTTAAGAGGGATATGAACATGGATTGTTTCATTTTCATGTGTCTTCCCTTCATGGCATTGATGATTGGCTGGCTTATGGCACCGTCCATGATGGAGGTGAGTCCAAAGATCAGGAAACCTGCAGATCCACCGTAAACAATACTATCAAATATGGATGATAATGGTTCTAAATAGGCGGCAATAGCGCCGGCAAGGAAGCTAAGGAAGGTCATGCATAAAATGGATATTCTGCTTGGTGGAAGGGTTACCATGTACTTGGAAAGGTCGGTAATGTTATCAACAGCTGACATAATTCACCTCTAGGATATGAAATAATTAATATGATTGTTACAATTATTGGATATAACAGTATAATCGACTTAATATATTAGTCTGTCCTCTTTATTTATAGGTTAGTTCTTATTTTATGGGTTTACATAATTAACAAATTGTTTTTCTATTTTTCTTGATTTTCTAAGATTTTAAGAGTGAGTTTCCATAGATTTTAGAATTAATAAAGCTATCTAATATTAATTCTCTCAAGTTAATTAAACATTTAAAAGATTTAGTATTACCTAGCAAAAAAGTAATACTCAAATTGGGTCTATTCATCCAATTTCATTTACATCTGAGTTTTCCAATATCATGAATTTGCTTAGTGAAATTAATCCCGATTTATTTTTTTGAATTTGGGAAAAAAAATCGTCTTGGTGAAGGTAAAAAATCTACATGTAATGCAATTGAAGGCAATTAGATGTACTGGCATGTATCGATATCTTAATACATCTATTAATGCATTATACATTATTACCTTCTTTAAAATGTCTGTTCTTAATGTAAAAATTTCTCAACCAGTTCTGAAGCATTTTTTCTTTCTCTGTATCTTCCCTGGACCATGTTTCCAAAAAGCATTAATATTATACAAATATAATAATCCTATAAATTAATTTAGTTGGGCACCTTATGCGGAAATAACCAAAAAAGGGCAAGAAAATAATTAATCATACCTTATAATAATCATACCTTATAAATTGGCAATTAATAAAATTCAGTGTTTAAGGTGTTTTAATGGTTTTAAAAGCAAATAAAACCGCAGCAAATAAAACCACAAAATTCGTTCGTTCCACTGGTGGTGGTTACCTCTTCTGCAATTACTGTGGGGGATATTATAAACTAAAAGATGATGAGTCACCCCGTGATTTTGTGAAGTGTGAGTGCGGTAACCCTTTAGAATTCTGTAAAACCCTTCAAGAATTGCAATTAAAGAGTTATAATCGTAACCGAAGTAAAGAAGTTTTTGATTTATTTAATGAGAGGTTATTTGAAAGGAGAGATTCTTTTAAAGAGTTTCTCCCCCATATAGGGGTTGATGATGATTTTATTGATGAGATGATGGGGGAAGAGGATTTATGGGATGTCATTGACCGAGAAACTAATCTAACCAGTCAAAAGAATTATCTAAATATTATACTGGAAGAAGAACGTTTAATGACAGCCATTGGACAAAAAAAAGCCAGGGTTAAAAATACAGGATTCGGAGATAAAATTATTAGTTTTTATGAAGAAACAGACCCTCTTATCATATTGGGTGTGGTTATAATTGTTCTGATTGTTATTCTGGTTATAGTCGTATTCCAAGGATAAAACTTATTTCTAAATGTTAATTTTTAAGATAAGTCGACCAGATAGCTATTATAATGAATATTACGAAAAAAAAATATAATAACGGTGCCAAAAAAATGATCGTTCATCTCAAAACACCCCTAACAAAAGAAGACACTGAAAAATTAAGGATTAAAGATTCAGTTTACATCTCCGGAACCATTTACACGGCACGTGACAGTGCTCACAAGCGCATAATCGAAACTAAATCACCAGTGGGCCTGGAAGGGGCAGTTATATTCCACGCAGGACCTATAATAAAAAAACAGGATGATGGTACTTACCAGATGGTGGCAGTGGGGCCCACTACCAGTACCCGAATGAACCCCTACCAGGCAGAGGTATTGGACCAGGGAGCCCTGGCAGTAATTGGAAAGGGAGGAATGGATGAGAAAACAGCCGAGGCATTAAAACGGAATGGTGCTGTTTTCCTGGCGGCAGTGGGAGGTTGTGCTGCACTCTATGTCAGTTCTGTCCTTAAAATAAATAATGTACACTGGCTGGATTTGGGTGTTCCGGAAGCAGTCTGGGAACTGGAAGTCAAAGACTTTGGGCCATTGATCGTTACCATGGACTCAACTGGGGGCAACTTATACCAGGAAGTTCGCCAACGAAACAATCTCTGAATAATTCCATGTATGGGATCTCTCTAATCAACTCCCGGAGAATATATGAACCTTAACCAAAAAGAATATATGAATTCCAGCCCGGAAATAAACCCCCAAGAAATCCTCACGGGTTTCATAGACACTCACATCCACACCAGTCCTGATGTTAAGCCACGATTGCTAAATGATTACGAGGCAGCCCTGGAAGCTCAGGAGAAGGGTATGGGATCAATTATACTCAAGTCTCATGTAGAACCCACTGCTGGTCGGGCCTACATAACCCATAGACTAACCGGTTTCCCGGTGATGGGTGGTGTAACTCTTAACCTTACTGTAGGGGGATTAAACCCCGAAGCAGTCCAGAGCACGGCTTTAATGGGGGGTAAGATTGTATGGCTTCCAACCATCCATCACAGCAAAATAGTGCTGGATCCGGATGCTTTAGATGAAATATTACATTTGGTTAAGGATAACAACATGATCCTGGCCACAGGGCACATCAGTCCAGAGGAGATATTCCAAGTCATAGACCAGTGCCACAGTTTGGGTGTGGAAAAAATAATGGCGAACCATCCATTAACCAGTGTGGTGGGAGCATCCTTGGATGAGCAGAAGGAAATGGCTCACCATGCCTACCTGGAACATTGTTGGGTGGCTACCATGCCACAACACGATAAACTAAACCCTGAAATCATTGCCAATTCCATAAAAGAGGTGGGAGCTGAGCACTGCATTCTGGCAACGGATTTTGGACAAGACCATAACCCTAGACCCGTGCTGGGGATGCAGATGATGATAGCCAGTATGATCAGCCAGGGAATTTCATGGGAAGATATAACCCTGATGTGTCAAGATAACCCTAATAACCTATTAACTGATTAAAAATAACTTATTAAATGATTATAGATTATTAGCAGTGATTAGATGATTACTTATTAGTGGTTAGAGATTATTATCAGTGATTTAAGGATTCTTATTAAATGATTAAAATGAATGAAATACATCCCATAGCTTTCTGTGTTAAATATGAAGTAATGGATGAAGGTTACTCATTCTCTTTAACATGGGAAAATGATGCTTTAGTAATTAAACAATTTTCTAGAAATAAAAATCAAAATGTACAACAAGTTGTTCCCAGTAACGAAGAATGGGATGATTTTTGGTACTATCTGAATGAAATAGAAATTTGGAACTGGTATGAAGAGTACCGAGTCACTTGCGAGGATAGTTGTATTTTGGGGGATGAATGGTATGTTGATATTATTTTTGGTGACATGAAAGTTGAATCCCATGGTGCCAACAGTTACCCTCCAACATTTAGAGAGTTCGTAAAAGCAATAGAAGAATTGACTGGTATTCTCATTGAATTCATTCAACAGGACTAACTTATTATATTAGCATGTAAATTTATTTTTATTGGAATGATTTATAATGGGATGAGATAATGATGAAACTTTTTTTTAATTCTACTCTTAACCTACAAAATCCATCGCAATATTCTATTTAAAATTATTAATTTGAGAAATTGCCCTATTTTTGGAAGTCAGTATATCCTAATTCATTGAAAAACACCTATTTTGCGAATTTTTCTTCAAGGGTCTATTATTGGGTTAATCCATGGACGAAAAATAAATCTAAATCAAAAAACAAATATTAATCACAAAAATAATTTTAACATAATCCTAATTTTTACGGAGGAAAATAATGCCTAAAATTGAAATCGATCCAAAATTGTGCAGCAAGTGTGGAACCTGTGTATCCAACTGTCCAGTGGGTATCTTCCAGCAGGATGATGATGACTCAATCCCTCAGGTGGTGGATACTGATAACTGCATACTCTGTGGTATGTGTGTGGACAACTGCCCTAAAGATGCAGTGAAACACGAAAATTTTTAGGTAACTATTTTTTTTGTACTTATTTTAAGTTAAGAACCTGTTTTATTTTATTAACCTAATTTTTGGGAACGTTTAATTTATATCATAACTTATTAGGAGCTGTTTTAATTTATTAAACTATTATTAGGAACATTATTTTAGATTAAGCTGAGTTTAACTCATTTTCAGGTTAAGTTATGATAACCCATTTTTAGATTGAATATTGACATTTATCTATCAAAAACCATGTTCTCATGAAAGGCTATGACTATCTGAATGATGCAACCAATCCTTCCAGATCACATGGTGAAATTTCATAACTCGCTAGATTGCCGGTGATTATGACTTTACACTTGTTCCTACGGGTTGAAGGGTCTTTATTGAAACTTATAACCATTCTATCTTCCATAACCTTTATTCGGTTCACATCATTACTGGAAATATCGAAGGATTCTTCGGTCCCGTTTTGATACTGCACAGTTAACATACCCACATCCATACTATCACCCTTTTTTTAGTACTGTTTTATTCTTGTTTAGTTTTTATTCAGCGTATTTAACCCTCAAAACTAACTATTTGGCTTTCACTAAACAGTTTATATGTCTCCTTGAGCTCTTATTTGATAATTAGTTCTAAAAACATTTAAAGCCTTTTTTTATAGGTTAATTCTTTAAATGTGATTATAAATTTAGTGCCATGACTTCTATCAAGTTTTATCTCACCATCCAGTTGTTTTGTTAAATTATTTATCAGTTGCAGACCAAGTGATTCTGGGTGTTTAAAGTTGAAATCATGGGGAATGCCAATGCCATTATCGCTTATTACCAGCTCATATTCTCCATCTTCTTTTTTAAGAGATACATACACTTCTCCTTCTCTTCCATGAGGGAATGCGTGTTTTAGGCTGTTGGAGAACAGTTCACTTATTATCAATCCACAGGGAACTGCAGTCTCCATATTCAGGTCAACATTCTCCACATCTACCCTGAACTTAACCTTTTTTACGGTGGTGTTGTATGAATAGAATAAATCAGAAACAAGTCTCTGGACATAGTCTTCAAATTTTATATGGGTGAAATCTTTGGATTGGTACAGTTTTTCATGGATCATGGCCATGGATTTAACCCGGTTCTGGCTCTCCTTTAAAACGTCCCTTGCAACTTTCTCATCATCAGTCAGGTGCTGGCTTTGCAGATTGAGTAAACTGGATATGATCTGCATGTTATTTTTCACCCGGTGGTGTATCTCCTTAATCAGGATCTCCTTCTCATTCACCGACGATTTCAGGTTGTCAATGGCATTTTTCCTTTCAGTTATATCGGTGTCAATCACTAAGATGGAATAAATTTCACCATCCTTCTTAATGGGGACTAATTGCGATTGAACCCAGTTGTATTCACCTTTTTTGTTAATCAACTTGTACTGGGCTAGTTTTACCGTCTCTCCTTTTACAGCTTGTGAAAATTTTTCCCTCAGAAAATCGACATCTTCCTCTTGGAATATTCTAAGTTCCAGGAGGTTTCTACCAATTACTTTCTCTGGAGTTAAACCCATAAATTCTGAAGCAGCACCGTTAATGTCTAGGATACGACCATCTAAATTTAAAAGCAGGGTGTAATTTGGATTGGATTCAAAAAGAGTGCGGTATTTCTCCTCATTATCTTGAAGTGCTTTTTCTGCTATTTTACGGCTGGTGATATCCATTAACATGCCTGAAATAATATCATCTGTCAAATTAGCACTTAATAACATGTTAATAGTGTTACCTGTATTGGAAACCATTTCTAATTCATACTGATTTAATTTACCTTCATTTTTAAGTTTATAAATAAATTTATTCCTTGTTTCAGGATTTTTATATAACTCTGTGGTTTTTTTTGCCTTGAAATCCTCCACACTTTCAAATTGGAATATTTTAGCCAGGGAATCATTGGCAAAAACTATATCTCCAGCCAGGTTGGTTTTATATATCCCAACCAGAGAATTATCCACCAGCTCACGGTAACTTTTTTCGCTTGAGGCCAGGGCTTTTTCAGTAAGTAACTGGCGAAAGACCACCATTAAAATGATAGTTCCAACCACTGCTGTGATTAATGTTATGTTTGGTTTGGGTTGGATTCTATTGGCCCAAAACAGTAAAATGAACGCAATTAATACACAGAAAAGAGGTAGATAAGTGACAAGATTTGATCTTTTGGCGAGGGGTAAAAATTTAATATATCTATAAAAATCGTATTTTTCACCACTGGTATGTAAAAAGGCTGCTAAACCCACCAGCAGTATGCCGATTATCCACCCAATATCAAGTAAACCTCCTGAAATGTAGGTTCCCTGTAGATTCTGATAGGAATAGATGCAATCACTTACAATTAAAGCAATAACCCCCAGTCCGAGTAGCATCATTGGGTTGTGATATTCTTCTTTAAACCTGCTGTAGATGAGTCTCATCAGGGCAAATAGAAGAATAAAATCACCGATAATGTAGGTTATGGATATTATAATATTAAATAAATTTTCCTGGCGGGAAAGATTGGGTTCTATAAGGAAAATCCATAAAATAAGGCCAACAGTTAATATCATGATTCCTATTTCCAGGATGATTTTCAACTCTTCCAAACGGTTGAAATGCTCCCTTGGGAAAAAATAGACACCCATAACAAAAAAAGGATAAAATAACAGGTAAAAGATGTCAGCTACCGAGGGAAATGGATTTTGGTTATAGCCCAGTTCTAAAACTCCCCATATCACATCTCCTGTAGCGTAACATAAAAGTGCCACTCCAAGGAGTGCCCAGGCGATTTGCATATGCTTTCCCTGCCTACTGGAGCGGTATGCAGTGTAAAATAAACTGGCTATCACCAGTATTTCAATTAATGGGCTGCTTAAGTCACCAAAAATAGTCTTAATGGTAGATTGGTCCTGTAGGAATAACGAAATAACTGTAAAACTAATTACAATAATAATTGATATACAATATGCATTTTTAAAGGATAATAGTTGCGTTTTATTCATTTTAACACTTTAAAACTTTTTAAATGCAAGTATTTTCATCTATCCACTGGTTTCATCTATCCATGGGTTATCCCCATGTTCTTATTTTCTCCTTTTATTTAGATTAATTTATGGATTTGGATCAATTTTCAAGTCTTATTAATGGAAATTTTGGTTATGATACAATTATGTGCTAATTGATTAATCATTGAACATTTTCTACATTAGATTATGATTCACATATAAATAAAAAGGTTAAATGTTTTTTGTGAGTGCAATCACCGATAGAGAAAAATTAAAGTTGAGTCCAAATTCGCTTTATAAAATAGATTCAGCTGCTTTCCAGTTATTTGAATGAGTTTTCAGTATTTTTCAGGAGTAACTGGGGAAATCATTTGTTAGGTGGTTATTTTTTTGGAGAATATTAACAAGAATCAGTTTAACAAAAATCAGTATCATCTAATAAAATATTTTCAAAAAAAAGAAGAATTCAATTTATTTAATTTAAAAAGGATTGATATTCATTTAAATATCAATCCAGGGTTCATATTTGGAGTTAATATTTAATTTACCCATTAGTGGGTTGATTTCAACCGGGTTGAGAGTGGGGAACTCTGTAACAAGTCGTCAGATCCTCCTTCTTTCAACATCAACCGCATGTCAACCGCCATTGCTCCGTCTCCTTCATTGAAAACCATTAATGGGTTGATTTCAAACTCGTTGATCTCAGGGAAATCAGTAACCAGCTGTGAGATCCGGAGTATTATGTCCGCAATGGAATCCACATCCTTGGGCTTATCTCCACGGGTGCCTTCCAGAAGTTCATGAGTTTTGATCTGCCTTATCATATCCTTGGCTTCCCCTTCGTTTACCGGGGCGATGGCAAATTTAACATCCTCCAGAACTTCCACGTATATACCGCCCAGCCCAAACATGAGCATGGAACCAAAGGTAGGGTCCTGAACCATACCAATGATAACTTCAGTACCGCCGGATAACATTTTCTGTAACTGAACACCCTCCAGATCCGCTTCTGGCTCTTTTAATGGTATGTTTTCCATCATATCTGCGTATGCAGCTTTAACTTCCTCTGCACTTTGGAGGTTGAGCTTGATTCCACCCACATCTGATTTGTGTGAAATCTGTGGGGAGACGATCTTCATAACCAGAGGATATCCTATTTCCTCGGCAGCTTTTACAGTCTCTTGCGAAGTTTTGGTGATAGCAGTGCCTACTGTGGGTATTCCGTATGCTTTCAAGATGTCCAGTGACTCCAGACCCAGGGTGTGCATACCCTTTTCCCGGGCGTTTTCTATGATGTTTTTGACCAGGTTTTTATCCACATCAAATTCTGGAGATTTAGGATATTCCTGTTTACGGATGATGGTGTAATCATAGAGGGTTTTCAGGCTTTTAACCGCCCTTTTTGGGTAGAGGTAATTGGGTACCTGTTTAGCTGCCAGGAGTTTTTCAGCCCCTTCAAAACGAGTTCCTCCAAAGAAGCTGCAAAGAATTGGTTTTTCAGTTTTACTGGCGTGGTCTATGGCAACCTGGGCAATTCCCTCAGGGTCAGTGACTGACTGAGGTGTTACCAGATAAATCACTCCATCCACATTGGGATCTGCCAGCACAGTATCCAGGGTGAAGGCGTACCTTTCAGGGCTGGCATCCCCCAGGACATCCACAGGATTTTTAACACTGGCAGTGGCTGGTAATCCTTCGTTTAATTTTTCCTTGGTTTCTGTGGTAAGCTCGGCAATTTCCAGACCTGCCTTTATAGCAGCATCAGTGGTCATGATTGCAGGACCACCGGCGTTGGTGATTATGGCTATTTTGTTCCCCTTAGGAAGTGGTGACAAGGCCAGGGCACTACTGTAGTCCATCATCTCGTCCAGGGAATTCACACGGATGATTCCGCACTGGGAGAATGCTGCTTCATAGGCTGAATCTGATCCAGCAATGGTACCGGTGTGGGATGAAACTGCTTCTGATCCCTTGGAGGTTGTACCGGACTTGATAACCAGAACCGGTTTTTTCCGGGAAGCTTCTCTACAGGCATCTATAAATCCGGGTCCGTCCACAATACCTTCCAGGTAAGCGGTTATAACCTCGGTGTTTTCATCTTCCATGAAATCCTTCATACAATCATTTTCATTGATCACTGCCTTATTTCCCAGGCTCACGATCCTGGAGAATCCTATATTTTTCTTATCAGCGTAATCTAGGATAGCAGCCATGATGGCTCCAGATTGTGTCATGAAGGATATTTTCCCTTTATGGGCGATGTCAGAAGAGAATGATGCATTCATGTCATTGTAGGTGTCCATTATGCCCAGGCAATTGGGGCCCACCAGTTTAATGTTGTATTCTTTGCATATTTCCACCAGCTGGTTTTCCAGTCTGGCTCCTTCTGTGTCAACCTCTTTAAATCCTGCTGAGATCACAACAATGTTTTTTATTCCTATTTCACCACATTCTTCTACTGTTGAAGGGATCAGATGGGATGGTATGACTATTACTGCCAGATCTACATGACCATGTTCCTTTATGGATTTGTAGGCCGGAAGTCCCAGTACTTCACCACCTTTAGGATTAATTGGGACGATCTTACCTTTATAATAATTTAGGAGGGATGTCATTAAGTCATAACCAATTTTACCCTTTGTTTCTGATGCACCTATTACTGCAACTGATTTAGCATTAAACATATCAAGCATGTTATCACCTATTATATCTTTACTAATTATCTGGCCCCCTATTTATTATATTCGGATAAATATGATGATTTATAACAAAATAACTATTAGTAAAGTACTGACTTACTTAACACCCTTTATAAACCTTTTATTTTGGAATCTGATTTAAAACAATTTTATTTATTTGAAATTAATCTGCAATTATTTTCACATATTGGGGGGATAATGTAAGTTCGAAAATAAATAATCACCTTTGATGAATTTATTTCATAGTTGATTTATCATAAATCGCGATAATGATTGGATTCGGGGTATATTTTTTACAGTTTGGTTTCATCCTTAAAAATTCTCATCACTCTTAATGAAAACCTATCACTCTTAAAAGAAAAAAATAAAGTTTTTTAAGGATTTATTATATAAATATAACCAGAAAAAGGGATGTTTTAGAAAGATTTGAAGGTTCAAAAAAAAGATTTGATTATTTCCCTAATTTTAGGTGATTTCAAATCTAATTTCAGGTAATGCCAAATATTTCTGGGCTAATTGTGGATTAACTAATTTGTAGATTAACCGATCATGGAAACTGGGGGGTTAACCATTAAAAAATTTAAATACACCTTATTCATTGGGGTTATGCTAATTCTGACTCTTAGTGTAACTATTTATGGGTTTGACCTGCGGGAAGTTAATCAAACTACATGTAATGCCAATTTTAAATCAGTAAATGTCTTGATTTATGAGGGGGAAGCCACATCTACCGATAGTGTGGATGGTTTAATATACTGTCTGGAACAGGCACAAAACAACAATCTCAATCTCCAGTTCAATTACACCACCACTGATGTCATTAATTCTGAAATTTTAAGAGCGCAGGATGTTTTAATTATATCTGGGGGCGATATTGAACTCCTTTTCAATGACCCCTCTGTAAATCCCAATGATATAAAGAAATTTGTAGAGGCGGGTAATGGTTATATGGGAATATGTGCTGGTGCCTATGCTGCTTCCAACTACAATGGAGAATACGGTTCTGGTTGGGGAATTTCACCCAATGTAAACTGTAATTACACCTATGCTGATGGTTTATTGCCCCTTACCATTACCAGTTATGGTGTTAACACCCTCAAGTATTCCAGTGGAAAAATTGATCTCTGTAACTTCACTACCCGTACTACCAAAACCGTTACCTTACCCTCATTCCCAGTATCCAACACTCCAGGACTATATAAGAACGGTAAATACACGCCAATAGCTATTTATGCAGAAAATGACACGGTTTTATCTGGTTATGCTGCAATTCTGGATGATGAACGTGGTTCAGGTAGGATAATTCTCTCTGGTCCCCATCCGGAATTGGATCCAGCTAAACCGGAACTGGTTGCCAGGATGGTGCTGTGGGCTTCCAAAAGGATTTAAATAAATTTAGGACCCTCCTTTTTAGGATTCAACTTACAAAAAAATAAGGATTTAATTTTAAAAGGTTATTAATACTATTTATTCTGCACCTCCAGTCATCATGGTAATAATACCGCCAAGTAGCATTACAATAATTGCAAACCAAACTAGGTACCAAGTGAACACTGGGAATAGAAGGAAAAGAATTAAAATTATAAGGGCAAATCCAACCATTGATCCCCCAGTTGCTTGTTGTTTTTCAACCATTTTTTCACCTCCCCTTAAATAAATAATCTATTAGTATAATCTCTTTTTTTAAATATAAGTTTTTTACGGCATAAATTAAAATTAAGATTCCGAATATTGCATTAATTAAAAATAAAAACGTTTAGTATTTATTCTTAACTTGTTTGAGGATTTTTCATGTTGTATTCTAAAAAATAAACAAAGCATAACAGATATAGGGGGCATATATTTATAAATATGAATATGGTTTAATTTAATTATTTAATATGAAAGGTAATGTTATGAACGTCATCAAGCTCCTTTTAGCCTTTGCACCTTGGATTATTTTTGGACTTATAGCTGGACAATCATTTTTCAGTCTGGAAATAGCTATAATCATATCTCTGGCTATTGCTGTACTTTTAGGTCATAAACAGATGCGAAAATGGTATATCCTGCCCTGGGTGACCTTCCTATTTTTTATCATTATCTTTATTGCCATTGTACTGATGAAGAACATATGGGTAGTATCCCACGTGGGTATTCTTTCTTACGGGACTCTGACCGCAGTCACATGGGGATTTTTGCTTATTGGTCATCCATTTACACTCCAGTATGCGAAGGAGGAAGTGGATAAGAGTCTCTGGGATAATCCAACTTTCATTCGCACTAATCAGATAATCACTGCTTTTTGGGGAGTTATATTCTTAGTAGATCTGGGGATTAATTACTACAAGTTTAATCACAGGGGAGTTGGTGGATGGTCTTTTGAAGTTGCAGGATGGATCCTTATCCTAATTGGGCTTGTGTTCACAGTGGAATATACAAAATATGTTAGGAAACGCAGACAGCAAAAAGAGGAAGTTATAAATTAAAGATTGGCACTGAGATAACCAATTATAATTGATTATATTTCATTATTGTAACTTCAAAATATTTATCAAATAAAATAAATAACTAACAAAAAATAAGTATGTCCAGTCTAAAGTTGCTGGAGTTAGTTCATAATCCAATTTTTATTATCATTCCCATCTTGATTGCGGGAAAAACAGCAGTTTAACCGGTTGTACTGGTTAGTTTAAGAGTTTATACAAATTAGGAGAACAATCAATGCATCATTTGACATCTAAATTGGTGATTTACAAAAATATCAACCCGGATAGCATCCTGTTAAGATTATCGAATATCTGCCAACAACTTGAATCAGGTGACTACGTGCAAGAAGACCTGATTTCAGATATTTATATTGAAATTAATCGTCTGCTTGATATTTCAACACTTTTCGGCTTTGATGAAAATTTGTGGCACAATTATCTGGCTTTTGTTCTGGCAATGACTGAAAACCCATTTACCCTTGTTTCGGAAAAAGTGGGAGTCAACCAAGGCACGGTAAATAAATTTGCCCGGAACGATTTTGGTCTCTTCAAACAGTTATTTGACTATGACTTTTCTAAAATAGAAAAAGAACTGGACATTGACTGCTTTGGGATTATCACGGATTATGATGCTGTTGTCAAGAGTGAACAGATCTTCAACCGGAGTGTGAGTGAAAAAGTTCAAAAACTCAGCCATGCCATAGAGCAGGCTAAAAACGACGATGAGGTATATAAAGCGGTTACAGATTTCTACAGAGTATACGGAGTTGGGGAATTTGGATTAAATAATGCTTTCCGTATTTCACCTCAAGAGAGGTCAGGAATCTCAACTCGAGATAAGTCTGGAATCGCAACTGAAGGTAAGTCAGGAATCCTTTGCCCCATAACCAACACCAGTGACGTGCGGCTGGATGATCTGGTTGGTTATGAATCCCAGAAGAGTGAACTGGTGCAGAATACCGAAGCCTTCGTTGAAGGGCGCCATGCAAACAATGTCCTTCTCTATGGAGATGCCGGTACAGGTAAGTCTGCCAGTATAAAGGCAATTCTTAATCAGTATTATAGTCAGGGTCTGCGCATGATTGAGGTTTATAAACATGAATTTAAGGAACTGCCAAAGGTTATTGATGCCATAAAAAACAGGAATTACCGTTTTATAATTTATATGGATGATCTGTCCTTCGAAGAGTTTGAAATTGAATATAAATATTTGAAGGTAGTTATGGAGGGGGGTCTGGAAGCCAAACCTGAAAACGTGCTCATCTACGCAACATCCAACCGGCGCCACTTGATCCGGGAAACATGGAGTGATCGTTCGGATATGGCCGAGGATGAACTGCATCGCTCAGAGACTGTCAATGAAAAATTATCCCTGGCAGCCCGGTTTGGGGTGACAATTGGTTACTACGCTCCTCAAAGGAGTGAATATTTCAACATAGTCACCACTTTAGCCCGGAGACACCCTGAAATCACACTCACAGATGAAGAACTGATAAAAGAGGCCGGTAAATGGGAAATGCGTCACGGTGGAATGTCTGGACGCACAGCCCAGCAGTTTGTTGATTCATTGTTGGGAGCCTGTGATCTATCTTGATTTACTAAATAAAACCATAAAATGATACTGATTCTATTTTGAACTTTTTTTTTAAATCATTTTCTTTCAATTTGTTCTAAATTTTTTATATATGCAAGTTATCTCCATGAATCATTCTTTTTCAGTAAATAACTTAATTGAAGTGAAAACCAGTAATCCTCCTAAAATGATTTTTAATAGTTGTGAAGGGGCGTATATCACTAGGAATGCACCGATGGCAGCTCCAATTATAGAACTTATGCCCATGGGTATTACTAAAGAACTGATCTCTGATTTTACGTTGTACATTTTATTTTTGCTATGTCTGGTTATTCCAACAACCATGGTGGGCAAACTAATGAGTAAACTCATTGTACCTGCTAATTTAACATCGATTCCAAATATTAAAATCAATATAGGGATGATCACTTCTCCCCCGGCAACTCCTAAAAGGCTGCTTATAATTCCAATAAGTAGTCCACACAGTACTGCTACAATAAATTCAATATACAAATTATTGAATGCTATTCCTGCAGAACCAAGAGTAATGACACTTTCTGTAATTAAGAGCATTCCCATAATGAGAAGAAGGATTAACAATACCTTTTTAAACATAACATCAGATATTTTGGTTAATAATCCGATTCCATAGTAGGCTCCGGTTATGGAGCCAATAATAATTGCAACCATTAGAATTATTTGGGGATAAATTAGAGAGATGTCAAAATTGTTTATTCTGAAATAAGCCGCAGAAATAACAGTAATTAAACTAATTAGCATGTTCAATGCCACAGCTTTTTTGGCAGGTTTACTAAAAGTTTTTAATAAAAATGGCAGCCTAAATTCGACCCCTCCCAGACCTATTAAACCTCCTAAGCACCCAATAGGGGCCCCTATAATAAATGATAGAATAGAAGTTTTTTTATTGTCCATTTGATTCACCCTGAATTCTAGAAGTGTTTGTGTATCCAGTTTTCATGTTTAATGGTATCATTGGTATTAGATAATTTTTTTGGGGTCCTGGCTACTTTATATAACCTTATAACTATCAATCTATATGTCGACATATGTTGATATATAGTTTAATGTGTCACCACTTAAAAGTGAAAAATTACGGGTAAAAGAGGATATTATGTCAAATTGTCCGATTCCGGGTGAAAATAAGCCCAATTAAAACTAAAAGGAAAGAATTAAAGAACTAGATGTTTAGTTCGTTATAGGATAGTTTAACGAAGTAAGTATAATATTTTATCACAAAAAATATGCCTTATTTGTTCAGAGAACTTCTATATGCTCAATTGCCATTAGTATATTAATTAATTGTGGAAATTATCATATCTAATGTATTTTTTATTGCATTATCAAGTACTTCATTTACAGTATAAGTTTCTCCTGTAATGTTTATGGAATAATATTTTCCATTTTTTTGGAAATAATAATCTAGATATGTCTCAGTGCTATTTGCATTAGTGGAATTGATAAATTTAACTTCGATTCCACTTATAATCGTATTTGCATTGTTTAAAACGGTATGATTATCGGATGATACTTTTAAATCCTGATATTTTGATTGAAAAGTGGAACTATCGGCATACTGAGTCAGTTTAAGATTTATTACATTAGCTCCTTTCATGGTAGAATGTGGCATGTCGTTGCGATTATCAAATGTTATTGAATCATTTGTTCGATTAATTGCATTCCACCAATCATTAATTTTGAAAGTGGAATCATAAACATGGCATTCACGGGCAGATGAATTGTTGTCGGGGGACACATTAAAATATCCTGTTAGTCCAATAATCGCCCATAACAAAAAAACTAATACAATTACCAACCTGCCACTTACTTTATCCATAAAAAATATCTTAACATTAATACTACTTAAGAATAATGGAATATTATCGAACGAACTGTTAATCTAACAACTATGCAGTAACTTGGTAAAAAGTAATTACCCTACATAGCCCAATGTTAATATATTTTTTTCTCTATAAATCATTACACGTATCTCGTTAAACACTGAAGATAAATAGGAAATAATCATTATATATAATCCATCTGCTAATTTGAAGGAAATAGGTCATGACACTTGTAGAAAAAGATAACATTAAAAAAGTTGAATCTGAATTTGGTAAAAAACTTTACTCTGTTTCAGAATCTTACTGGATTTTTTACAATGGAATCCGTACTATGAGGTACATGCTTAAGGCTAAAAAGAGCAAGTATATGAGCCAAAAATTCATTGAAAGGATCATGCTTGCGGTGACTGAAGTCAATGGATGTGCAATATGTTCCTATGCCCATACAAAAAGGGCTCTGGAAAGTGGAATGAGCACTGAAGAAATCCAGAAGATGCTTTCGGGAATCATGGATGATGTTCCTGCTGGTGAAATTCCAGCAGTCATGTTTGCACAACACTATGCCGATACTCGAGGAAACCCTACCCTGGAATCATGGCAACGTATTGTGGAAATCTATGGGATATCCACAGCAAGAGGCATCCTGGGTGCTACCTGCATGATCATGATTGGAAATACCTATGGTATTCCCTGGAGTTCCTTTTTCAACAGATTAAGGGGTCGGCCTGATCCCCGAAGCAGTATACTATATGAGTTGAGCATGATGTTAGGAACCATTTTAACCCCAATTGCATTCATCCATGCTTTAATCTCTAATTTGTTTAGAAAACCGCTCATTAACTTTTAAAAAAACCTTCATTTTAAGAGGGAACTGAATTTGAACAGATGTTCTTAATCTGAAAGGATCTTAATTTGGAACGGATTTATTTTATTTCAAAGAAAATAATTTGAAAAATGCCGGTATTTTTGCATGGTTGGGCTACTAGTTCATGAACTATTTGGGGATGAATCTAGTAAAACAAAAACCGGGATTACCTCATAGGGATTTACCTATTGGGAAAATGAAATTTTAAAATTTTAAAATAAAAAATTAGTAACCGTGTTAACAGATATTAATGTGGTGTTTGAAGATGAAAGTTAAATACACTACCCTCATTGTTAAGGATATGGATGAGTCTATTAAGTTCTACACCGATCTTTTGGGGTTTGAAATAGATAGCCAGTACCATCTGGGACCTGCCGGAGAAATCACCCTGATGAAGGGTGAGGGGGAGGCTATGATAGAACTCATCAAAAACCCGGAAGATGAACCTGGACTGTTTTCAATAGGAATGGATGTTGAGGATGTTCATGGCACAGTTAAAGATCTTAAAGCTAAGGGTGCTAAAATCATAATGGAACCGGTTCCCATAACCGTGGGATTATTGGCATTCATAGAAGACCCCAATGGGGCCAGAATAGCACTAATTCAACACAATTAATCTATCCTATTTTTATTTTATACCCTTATTTTATCCTAGGAACTTATTTTATACTTTTAAACCCAGAACATCAGCCATGTCGCTGATTTTTCCCTCAGGAGCTTTGTTATCAACATAACGCACGGCTTTAATTGCTCCAGTTACAAATGCCTGCCTAGTTCCTGCTCGGTGGGTAATTTCTAATCGTTCACCCTCACCAGCAAAAAGAACGGTATGATCCCCAACAATATCTCCCCCGCGAATTGCATGTACTCCTATTTCTCCAGGACTACGTGCACCTACCATTCCCTGTCTGCCACAGACACATGATTCATCGTTCACTCTCCCTAGTTCACGAGCTATAATCTCGTAGGCCTTGCAGGCTGTGCCGGAAGGTGCGTCCACTTTATGTTTGTGATGAGCTTCAATTATTTCTATATCGTAATCTGAGAGAGTCTTTGCAAGGTCTTTGATGATCTTAAAGAACACGTTCACCCCCACTGCCATGTTTGGAGAAATAACCGCTTTTATATTATTCTCTTCAATGGATTTTCCTATCAATGCCATCTGTTCATCTGATAATCCGGTTGTCCCTACAACTACGTTAACACCACACTCTGCTGCAGTTTGAATTGTGCTTACCGCAGAATTTGCTATGGTAAAATCAACCAGAACATCCGGTTTATTTTCCTTCAAAATATGAGCAAGTCTTTCTGCACCATTTATCGGGACATTGATCTTTCCTGCACCTATTACTTCACCTACATCCTTTCCTTCAATTGGGGTATTCGGTGCACCGATGGCTGCCACAACTTCCATGTCTTCCTGTTTTAGTATGGATTTTATTATTTTAGAACTTATTCTCCCACCCGCACCGGTTACAGCCACTTTAATCACATTATCAAACTCCATTATATTTAATTGCCTGTTGAAAATTTAATTATATCCTGAGTTATAAGATGGATCTTTATCTAATTCCGGGCCACCTAATGGTATTTCTTTACCTTCTTTACCTAAATGATTTTCTTTAAGGAAGAATGCCACAACCAGTCCTACAAATGCCAGTACTATGGTCACCAGAAAGATATTCTGTATTGACAGTGCCAAAGCCTGGGTATAACTTAGAGTTGCGGCAGCAGAACTTGCCAGTGTGAAATTCATTATGTATCCAAATAGTGAAACGAATACAATGGTACCTATATTTCTGAAAAACCGTATAGAAGCGGTTACAATACCTATATCTCGCAGAGTAAATGCATTCTGCACTGCCACATTGAATATGGTGTAGGCCATTCCCGAACCAATACCCAGAACAGTAGAATAGGCTAACAGCAGATAATAGGGTGTGTTAACAGTCATTGAAGATAAGAGCACCACCCCTATTCCCGTTATGATAAATTCAGCAATTACCAGCTTTTTATATTTTCCTGTCCGTGAAATGATTTCTCCGGTGATTACTGAGGTTAATGTTAGGCTAAAAAGCATTGGGATCATCAGGAGCCCTGAATTTGTAGCACTAATACCTAAAACACCCTGGGCAAATAATGGGATGTAAATTATCCCACAGAACATCAATGCAGCAGCTATGAAGCTTTCTAATGATGATACGTTGTATACTGAATTTTTAAATAAATGTAACGGCAAAATAGGTTCTGTGGCTCTTTTTTCAGATGAGATGAACATTATAAACATGACCCCTGAAAATACACAAATTCCAGCTATTCCCGCCAGTGAATATGTATTTAAATCCCCGGCCAGTGTCAGTGCCAGGAACAGTGAACTTAAAGTTAGGGTAAAAGTAATGATCCCCTTATAATCTATAACTTTTTTCACATCTGGCAGTTTGAAGTTGGGAAGAGAGTAGTAGATTATGCAAACCGCTGCAATTCCTATTGGAACGTTAATAAAAAATACCCATCTCCATCCGAATGTATCGGTGACCACTCCACCAATAATCGGTCCCAAGACATCGGCTACTCCAAATACTGATCCCAGTATACCCATGTATCTGGCTCTTTCCCTTGGTGAGAAAATTTCTCCAACCACCATAAATGGGAGGGATACTAAAATTCCACCCCCAATTCCCTGCAGCCCCCTAAAGACAATCAGCTGGAACATGCTGGTGGAAAACCCACACATAACTGAAGTTATAACGAATGTAATGATCCCCATAATTAAAACATGTTTTCTACCGTAAATATCGGATAATTTACCAAAAAGGATTATGGCAATGGTGGAAGTTAACATATAAGCTGTAAATGGCCAGGTATAGTATTCCATTCCCTGTAAACTGTTAATGACGTTGGGCATAGCTGTTCCCATGATTGAATAATCAAAGGCAGCTACCAGAAGCCCAACCATTAACCCTGCCATTATCAGGATTATTCTATTTTTTGGAAGTTTATAATGGCTTTCATTTTCCATAGTTTATCACTGGGGCCGGTTTTTATCAGTTATAATTCTAGGGATTCCATAGTTTTCTGAGCTTATTTGAATAACCTATTCTTCCTTGAATAACATTTTTGTTCGCATCTGGGTTAAATTGGAAACAATACGGGTCAATTCACTTCCCGGAATACTGACCATAATTTCTCCAGGATTAATATCCATATTCTGTCTTGCTGCAACATCACCAAACCCATAAGTGACTTTTCCACTCATATAGGGAGATGCGGCCATTGAACTACATATGGGGGCTGCATCAGCGCCCAGTCCGTGTGATCCTGAATCATAGGCATTGGCATGGAGTACTTCCATCCCCTGTTTAGCATTACAGACTATAAATACAACATCCGGATCAAATTCTGCCTTTTTCAGCGGAGCGAAAGTAATTGCACTGAAAATTCCAGGTTCTATGTATGTTTCATTTTTCCTTGAGCGCTGCACTGCAGGAATATTCTTGTACAATCCCCTTGGCACCATAAATGCACCACTTTGCACGTTTGCAGGGTATTCATCCATACTTTTAAGTCCAGAATATCTGGCACCACCCATGCATTCTTCCTCTTCTAATGTTGCATAGAATATTTCGCCTTTCATGGCTTTTTCAAGTTTACCGCAGAATCTTGATTTACCCTTTTCTTTTGTGATGTTTTTTGGCTCGTTTACAGACCATTTTATGGCTACGGGTTCGTTTTCCAATTTCAAAAGCTGGTTTAAATTATCTCCTAATCTGTTTAAATCCATATTTATCTCTCCTTTTCTACAAAAACGTTTATTTACTCATATTTTCCCTTTAAAATATTGCTGTTGATTTATTTCTGCTGATTTCATTTTTTCATTAACATGTGGAGAAAGAAATCCCCGATGTCACTGGTGAATTTATGTTCATCCATCCCCTTGTTTTCCAGTAGCTCTTTAGCCCAGTCCCCCATGTTCACTTTACCATTGTATATTACGGATAGGAGAATGGCAGCTTCAGTAGGATCCACATCTGACCGGATTTTACCTTCATCCGCGCCTTTTTGTATGGAATCTATTCCTATGAGCATTATTTCTTTGAATAATTCCCTTACTTCCTGGAATTCCTGGCTACTGGTCATTTTCTCCATATCAAATTGTTTTTTAATTAATGAGGGTGAATATAAAAGTCGGAAATAATCAGGATATTCATTAGAAAACTCCTTATTTGCATTCACGTATAATTTTAACTTTTCCAAACCATTATTTCCCTTTTCTACTTCTTTTTTAACCATTTCTGCCCAAATTCGAGTGCCACGTGAGACTACTGCAAAGTACAGTGATTCTTTATTTTTAAAATAAAGGTATAGTGTGCCTTTCCCAAGACCAACTTTCTTTGCTATTTCATTCATTGACACTTCATCAAAGTTTTTTTCAGCGAATAATTTCCTAGCAGCATCAATAATGTCATTTTGACGCTGCTGTTTTTCTCTTTCCTTCCATTCTGCCAGTGACATAGTGTTTCACCCCTTAATTTGTGACTGATAATCATATTTCATGACCAAATATTATATGACCAATTTTTTATTTTTATGACTCACCAGTCAGTTATATGACTAATTGGTATTGTACTATTTAAATATTTTGCTTTAAAATAAATTTTTTGAGTACTTTTGAAGAAAATTTTTAGTACTGTTGAAAAAGAATTATATAAAAAATCAAGAATAAAGGTGAATTAAATAGTAAGTGGTTATTTTAATCTATTAAAATTAAAAAAATGATATAATGAGGTATAAAAAACAATTTAATGTTTCAGGATGGTATTAAATTGCCATTAAAATGATTTGAAAAAATTAATGATGGATAATGATTTATTAAATCAGTTCATTATCTATTCGATAGCAGTACATTCCCATGGTTGGGATTCTGTATCAATAGTGGCGTATAACTCTTTTTCTGTATCTTTTAATAAATCTTCACAACCAAATTTTAAATCTGCAGCCTTTTTAACAGAATACATCCTGCCTCTGGCACTTTTAACAATTATATCGCCCTCTCGACTTATACCTATTATTAACTGGTTTATTTCTTTTGCCATAGTACATAACTCCTATCTTTTTTAAATTAAATTTTATGAATATAATAATAAAAATCTAAACCATAACCAATTTACTGTACATATTTATTGTAAATTCAAGTAAATCAATTTACACTTTAATCATATTTAGACTTTTAATAAATTCAGATTTTTAATCAATTTACCATTTTAAAGTTCACAATCTAAGTGTAAATAAATTTGAAACTACTTAAACTATCCAAATCCATAAGCTAAAAATATTTTACACTATTTTTGAATTAGTCTTTTTTGTCAATGGGAAGTCCCGCACCCAGAACTGATGTTATCCTGTTATTTTTATCTTTAATTGGTTTTGCTGAAATATCAAACCATTTAAATTCCCCTTCTTTGGTCTTATATCTTTTTTCTATCCTGTAATCATCAATTTCTCCGGATAAAAGTTTTAAAAATAACTCAGATGTCTTTTTCACATCATCTGGGTGCGTAATATCTAAAGAAGTTAATTTTAAGAATTCCTGTTCAGCATAACCTAATTCATTTAAGAAATATTTGTTTACATTAATCCAGTGTCCCTTTGTATCGGTGACTGCCAGAGCCCGATCAGATAAATCAAAAATAGCTTTAAGTTGGGCAGCATAATCCAGTATTTCTTGTTCTGATTTTTTACGTTCATCAATATTTTCCACAATGACAAGGGAGTTAATAGGTTTCCCATTGGTTGAAATACCAAATCCTATGGTTATTTTACCCCATACAGCATTTTTATCTTTGCGAATGAATTTTTTCTCCATTTCAAAGAATTTGATCTTTCCATTACGCAAACTTTCAAGTTTCGACATTTCTTCAGATACAAAATCTGGATGGGTGAATTCTTCAAAACTCATGTTCTGGAGTTCTTCTAAGCTGTAACCAAGCATATCCTCAAATGCAGAGTTACAATTAATTATATGTCCTTTAGTATCTCCTATTACTATGCCCAGTTGGGCATTGTTATACAGGTTCTGGAAAAGCTCATCAACTTCGTTCAATTCTTTTTTTAACATTTTATGTTCAGTTAAATCTCTGCTTACCCCGGAAATACCCACAATTTCTCCGTTTATGTCATGTAGTGGATTTAAAATTACTTCATATTCATAAACTTTCTGGTCTAGGCCAATTGAAGACGTGATCATTTTAACGGTTGAATCAGTTTCATAAACCTGCTGGCGTATTTTAGCCCATTTCTCGCTCTGTTTTTTGGGTAAACCCAGCTCTGGTCCGGTTTTACCTATGATCTCATCTTTAGTAAGATTCGCAGAATCACAAAAATGCTTATTTGCGCTGGTAAATCTCCCCTCAAGGTCATAACTGTAAATAAAATCTTTACTGGAATCAAAAATTAATCTTAAATGTTCTTCACTTTCAGCTAATTTTTTATCGAGATCATGTTTATAAACAGCTGCTTCAATAGAAATCACCAATAACTCAGAACTAACCGGTTTACTCACAAAACCATAGGGATTGGTAAGTTTAAGTCTTTCATAAGTATTTTTATCTGTAAAAGCACTCATATATATAACTGGAATATCTAGATGAATTTTGATTTTTCTTGTTGCTTCAATCCCATCCATATCACCCTTTAAGGTGACATCCATTAAAATCAAATCTGGTTTTAGTTCCTGAGCCTTTTTAATTGCTTCATCACCACTAGCAGCAGTTCCTACAACTTCAAAACCAAAATTTATTAAACTATGTTTGATATCCATTGCAGTAATGGCTTCATCTTCCACGATTAAAATTTTAGTCATATACGGACTCCTTTCTCATGTTATTGTATAGTTACTAACTTATATTAAAATTTAATTGATATTTAATGAAAAAGAGAGTTAATTAGAAACATATACCATCAGCCAGTTAATTAGAAACATATAATACAAACTGTAGTTATTAAAAATTAGTAATGATATAAAAAAGATTATTTATTTGGATTTATAAACGGATTTTTGATTTATAGGGATTAGATCTATTGGGGATTGGATTAATTGTTGGTGAAACTAAACTGTTACATAATGAAAACTAAATGAATGTTTTTTATTAATTTTTAGAAGGTAAAATGAGATGGATACAGAAAAATTATGGACAAAAGACTTTATCCTGGTATCGGTGATGAATCTTTTTATTGCACTGACTTTATACTTACTGCTGGTTACTACTCCTTCTTATGCTCTAAATGAATTCCATACCTCAACCAGTATAGCTGGTCTGGTTTCAGGTATTTTTATTATTGGGGGCTTATTCGGACGATTAGGGATTGGGCGCATTATTGATGATGTGGAAAACAGGAAAGTTTTAATTCTCAGTGCGCTGATTTTCACCATCACATCTGCATTTTATCTGGTGGCAAACAATTTACCCCTGTTGATACTCAACCGATTCATACAGGGAATGGCCTTTGGAGTGGCAACTACAACCCTGGGAACAATTGTTGCTAATATTATTCCACTTCATAGGCGAGGGGAAGGTATTGGTTATTTCATGATGAGTACAATAATAGCAACAGCAATTGGTCCTTTTTTAGGAATCATTTTACTCGAGTATGCCAGTTTTTACATAATTTTCATTTTTAATCTAATATTATCTCTTTTATTCCTTGCCATATCCTTTACAGTTAATGAACCTCAACATATTTTGCCCAAACCAGAAAAAACCGAAAATAAAGGTAAGTTTAAAATTTCAAATTTCCTGGAATTTAAGGCAATACCCATCTCTGTAGTTGCGTTGATCATGAGTTTTGCCTATTCCAGTGTGTTAACTTTCATATCAATCTATGCTCAGGAGATTCATTTAGTAGAAGCTGCAAGCATGTTCTTTGTAGTATACGCAGCAGTAGTCCTCCTATCTCGACCATTTTCGGGCCGTCTACTTGATTCTAAAGGTGCAAATATTGTAATGTATCCTTGCCTTTTCATTTTCGCAATTGCAATGCTCTTATTCAGCCAGGCCAAGCTTGGAATTACTTTACTACTGGCTGGAGCACTGTTTGGTTTAGGTTATGGTAATTTTCAATCCGTTGCCCAGGCAATTGCCATTAAAGCAGCCCCACTGCATAAAGTAGGATTGGCAACAGCTACTTTTTTCATGTTTTATGATTTGGGATTTGGTATCGGGCCCTATTTGTTCGGATTAATCATTCCTTTCACTGGATACCGAAATTTATATTCAATAATGATTGTGGTCATACTCGCTGCCATCCTACTGTACTACACGGTACATGCCAAAAAAGGCCAACAGACCAATACCAGTTAAGTAAATTAAGTTAGCATAAATTTATGAAACTAACTAAAACCCGGTTTAAATAGGTATAATTGGTTAAAATTGGATTTAGTAGGTTAAAATGAGTATTTGGGTTAAGATAAAAGATGGTAGTTAAAATGGGGATTAGTTAAAATGGGGGTTAGTTAAAATGTGGATTAGTTAAAATGTGGATTAGTTAAAATGTGGATTAGTTAAAATGGGGATTAGTTAAAATGGGGGTTAGTTAAGATGGAGTTAGTTGGTTAAAATGGGTATGGTTGGTTAAGATAGGGATATTAAATAAAATAAGGACCATTGGTTAAAAAAGGAATTGGCAGGTTAAAAAAAGATTTAGATGGATAAATCACGCTTTTAGATCAATACCATCAATGGCACGATTACGTGCAACACGATATCTGCAGAAAAATGGGATATCATGGCTGATTCTAAACCTTTCTTCCAGTAAAGCCACCCGCATATTATTCCAGCCACTGAGTTTAAAACGATGGTACGGATTATAACCAGTGGTGTGAGGGTGGTTAGAGTCATTACTGCTGGCAAGTGTCCTGCACCAAAAAATATGGCTGCTAAAATAATAGCTAACCACATACCTATCTTGGTTGGTTTCCCTTCCTTGGTTTTTTTCACTTTAAAAAGTATCCACACAATAAGAGTCATTAAAAATAATCTTAACATGATTTCTTCATTTATTCCACCGTAGAACGATGCTAAAAATCCCATCCATACCGGTGGATTAATGGAAGTTTGAGTTACATTAATTGCCACCCCTGCAACCGAAAACAGATAATCTAAAACAGTTATGATTATTCCTGCGAGTAATCCCAGTCCAATTGACAATCCCAGTATTGATTTTAAGTAACTTTTAACTTCTCTACCTTCAAGCCACCCTTCCAGAATAGGAAGTCCCAATCCAACTTTTTTGGCCAGGTAAAGGCCGATGAAGATGGTTATAGCAAAGAGTATCACTGCCTGAATGAGCTGAGAAATCACCAGGACATATAGTGGTACTGGTAAATTTTGTAGTATGCTTCCTTGAAGTGTTAGAGTATAAGGCAGCACTGCCAAGGACCCTAAAATACTTGCAACCAGTAAAATGATATATAATTTCCAGTTAACAATCTGATTTTTTGAAATTGAATTTGTTCCATTTGGGTTTTTACTTTTAATCATCATTTCAATCCTCCTTTAAAAAGTTATTATTCTCTAATGATTGTATCAATTCTCTAATGATTGTATCATCATGTCCATAGTGTACTCAATTAGTTCCTCCTGCGTCAGATCATTATTTTTCATATGCATTTTGATTGTTGGGGGAAGATTGAATACATTTTGCATGGATAAAGCTAAAACTAGATTTGTTTTTACTGGATCTATATCTGATCTAATTGTTTCATCTTTCATGCCCTCTTGAAGCGCTTTACCAAACAAAGAAAAACATTCTATTCTGCTTCTTTTTATTTCTTCCATTGGTGGCTGGTCATGATCAATTAAAACCTTGTATGAAGTCCAGTTTACATCATAATAAGCAGGGTATTCTTTATAGAATCTATAAAATGCATCTAAAAGCATTTCAACTTTTTCAATACCAGTTTCTCCTTTATTGTAATTCTCTTGGAACATTTTATTTAGAATCTGTGTACCTCTAATTGATATGGCCAGATATATTTCTTTTTTATTTTTAAAATAGAGATACAATGTACTTCTACCTAATTCTGTTCCTTTGGCTATATCTGCCATGCTAATATTCTCATAGCCTTTTTCAAAGAATAATTTCTCGGCAGTATCGATTATATCCTTTCGCCGCATTTCTTTTTCTCTTTCTTTCCTATCGGATATTGTCATTCCAATCACTTCTTAATGACATATTTTCATTAATTGTCATTGAATAAACACTTACAAAATAAATGTCATGTAATGACATTATTTAATAAAATGTCTAAGATGTATTTAAAGTTTTCCATTAATTTTTGAAACCAATAAAACCAATTTATGTCTACCAATTTATGTCCAAAAACGTAAATTGTCTGGATTTAAAATTTGCTCAGAAAAGCAGTATTATAGTAAAAATAAAATAAAAAAATTAGATAATATATGTGTTTTAAGTTCAGTTTTTTAGTGATCTGTCCTTAATGTAGTTTTATAAATATTTCAGAGACTAAAACCTTTTGCTGTAGTCCAGCTCATGGAAGTTAATATTATATTTGGTGCCATGACTTCTATCAATTGTAATATTGCCATCAAGCTGATTAACTAAACTATTTACTAAATCCAGTCCAAGAGAATCAATTTTTTCAAAGTCAAAGTCTTGAGGTAAGCCAATCCCATCATCCGCAACAGTTAAGGTGTGATTATCGTTTATTTCAAGTTCAATGGTTATTGAACCTTCTTCTTGGGGGAATGCGAATTTTAGACTGTTTGTTACCAGTTCATTGATGATTAAACCCAGTGGAATTGCAGTTTCCATGTTCAGTTCAACATTTTCAATATTCAAGATAAGTTCAATTGTGCCAATTTTAACTTCATAGGTATAAAAAATCTCTGAAACCAATTTTTCTGCGTATTCCTTGAAGTTTATATGGCTAAGATCATGGGATGTGTATAATTTCTCATGAATCATGGCCATGGACTTAACCCTACTTTGACTATCTTTAAGAATGTCTTTCGACTCTTCTTCCTTAACATAACTGTGTTGGATGTTGAGCATGCTGGATATGATCTGCATGTTATTGTTAACCCGGTGGTGAATTTCCCTTAATAAATCGTCTTTTTCTTCTAATGACTTTTCAATTTTTCTTTCAGCCATTTTACGTTGAGTAATATCCTCAGAAATACCTAACAGATAATTAGGGTGACCTTTTTCATCAAGAAGTGGTATTTTTTTGGTGTGTAATATCCTTTCACCCCGGTTCTTGGTGTGGATGGTTTCTTCGGGAATATCCTGAAGTTTCTTCCTATTTAGAACTTCTCTATCCTTTTTGGTATAAAAATCAGCTTCATCTTTGGTGAAAAAATCATAATCAGTTTTACCAATTAATTCATCCCTCCTAAAACCCCAAATTCGTTCTGCAGCTTCATTAACCCTTTCAAATTTAAGTTCATCCGCAGTTTTCACGAAGATTACATCGGGTATGTTTTCAATGATGTTCTCCAAAAACTGTTCATTTTCTCTTAATGCTTTTTCTCTTAATTTAAGATCAGTGATATCTTCCAATACTAAGACTATTCCCTCTATTTTCCCATCTTTTTTCATTGGACTATAATTAGCTTTAACGAACTTTGTTTCACCTTTCCGATTCACATATTCCCATTCAGGGGGAACTGATTTACCAATTAAAATATTTTTGAATGCATTTAATGCTTCATTTGAATTTATTTTTAATTTTGAGGCTATTTGTGTCACGTTTTTACCTGTGACATCCTTAAATCCAGTTAACTCTAATGCTTTAGGATTTGTCCCGATAACTGTACCTTTTTTATCAAATAAAGCTACACCCTCCGATGCAGTTTCAACTACATAGCGGTATTTTTCCTCACTTTCACGTAACTCTTTTTCAGCTTTCTTGATACTGGTAATGTCACGAACTAAACCCATAATCAGCTTTTTATCATTAATTTCAACCCCAGCAAAACGTATTTCCACCGGAAAATCAGTTCCATTTTTTCGTTTCTGATGACCATATAAAGTGAGAGGTTTCCCTGACTCTATTTTAGACCATTCCTTCTGGGCGCTTTCCAGGTTGAAATCCAGTTCTATATCCATCACATTCATCTGCAATAACTCTTCCCTGGTATAACCTAAACTTTCAATGGCTTGCCTGTTAACATCCATTATATTCCCGTCAAAATCATGCACAAAAAGGGCATCTGCAGCGTTTTCTAACAATTCCCTGAATTTATGTTCACTTTCACTGAGTGCATTTTCTGCATTTTTCCGGTCATTAATATCTTTGTTACTGGCCCGGCGACCTAAAAATTCACCATTTTCCGTGAATATCGGTTGACAGTTGTGACTGATCCATATTTCTTCACCATTCTTTTTAATAATCCGGAATTCAATATATGCATTTATTTCTGCAGTGAATAATTCATTTTCATGTTCTAAAATTATTTCTTTATCATCAGGATGTGTAATTTTCACCAGTAACTCTGGATCATCCTGGAATTCCTCTGGTTTATACCCTGAAATACGTTCACATGAGGGGGAAACATATAATAAACTTTTATCCGGACTGATCCAGTACTCCCAGTCGTAAGTAAAATCAGCAACCATCTTAAATTTCTGTTCACTTTCTTTTAAATCCATTTCAAGCTTTTTACGTTCACTAATGTCCTTAAAAGTTCCAAAAACAGCGGTTATTTTTCCTTCATCATCAGTTAGGATGGATGGACTTAAAATTACCGGAAACCTTACCCCATTTTTCCTTTTAAAAATCAGTTCAACTTCTTTTAAATTTCCTTTCAAAACCTTTTCAAGGTTAGCCTGGATGTTAACAGTTTCTTCTGGAGGCCAGTAAGGGTGTGGAAGTCCGGTTCCAATTAACTCCTCACGGGAAAATCCAGTCATCTGAGAAAGGGCACGATTAACATCTAAATGCACTCCATTTACATCTAAAATAGAAAATCCATCACCCATTGAATCGATGATATTCGCATTGAATTTGTTACTTTCAATCAATTTCTGTTTTGCTTTTTTACGGTCAGTTATGTCAATGGATAGGATGAAAATTCCTTCTGGTACTGGAAAAACACGTAGTTCAAACCACCTGCCGGTGCCATCTGGATAGATGAAATAATTTTCCATTTGATTTGATTTGCGTTTTTTCATAGCCTCTTTCAACATACTGAACATTTCAGTATCAACTATGTCCGGGTACACTTCCATCATGGTGTGGCCCATTAAATTTTCCTTTTCTAATTTGGCATGTTTGGCAGCGGCTTCGTTTACATAAACATAACGCCAATCTGGACTGATAATCTGACACCCTTCCATCATATTATCCAGGGCGTTTCGATATTTTTCTTCATTTTTCTTAATTTCAGTTATGTCCCTTCCCACTACAACAGAACCGGTGATTTCACCTTTTTTATCTGTTATAGGTCCAAAACTATAACTACCCCACCATTTCTCACCAGTATCTTTCCTTTGAATAATGTATCTTTCATTGAATACCTTTTCACCTCTAAGAGCCCTGGGAACCGCCCACATATCCAGCGGTGCTAAAGTACCATCTTCAAAATAAACATCAATATAATCAGTGAATTCGGATAATGTTCTGTAAACTTCTTCCTTGTTTTTGAACTTATGATAGGTGGCAAAAGCTTCGTTGAAGTCAATAAAATTTCCTTCAACATCAGAAACGAATACCGCATCATTCATACTCTCTATTACTGTGTTGAGTTTGTTCCTACTCTCAATTAAATTTTCTTGAATCTTTTTACGTTCAGTAACATCAACTACGGTACCAACAAGGCTAGTCGCATGTTTCTGGTCTTTTTCACCCTCAAAAGTTGCCATTCCATGTGCTTCAATCCACCGTATGTCATTATCACGATAAATGCGATATTCTGCAGAATATGGTTGGGGTCTGGTAGGATCAAGTGCTTTTGCTAACTTTTCCCCGACAGCTTGAATGTCATCAGGATGCAAAAGTTTAAGAATCTCCTGATTCGGACATTCACTTCCACTAACTCCGAAAATTTCTTTATATTTATCATCATAGGTAGAAATATCGTTCAGTGGGTCATAATGCCACCAACCCATTTTTGCAGCATCTAGAGCAAGTTGAAGTTGTTCGGAAAGTGTTTTCTGATTATCTTCCGCTTTTTTACGTGATGTAATATCTTCAAATGTTGTGTAAACTTGATATGGTCTTAATTCACCTTCTTTAAATTGGGGGATGGCATCTATTTTAATCCAAGTGTTCTCATTTTTTTTAGGGTTAAAAATACCCATAATAATATTTTTAACCTTTTTTCCAGTTTTTAAAGCCACCATGGAGGGGTGGTCTTTACCCGGAAATTTGGATCCATCTTCATGAATACTTTTCCAGCGAGGATCAGCTGAAGTTCTTCCATTCATTTCATCAATGGTAAGGCCCAATATTTTTTCTGCTGCTGGATTTGCAGATATTACTTTACCAGTACTATCCTGGTAAACCAGGCCCAGAGTCATGGTTTTGAAAAGACTGCTAAAAGTTTCTTCACTTTTCATCCGGGCTTTTTCACTTTTTGCCAGTGATTGTTCCATATTATTTTTGTAGATAGCTAGTTCAATTGCGTAATTAATTTCAACAGCATCAAAAGGTTTGGTTAAATAAATATACGGCTCAATAAGTCTGGTTTTTTCAATAACAGTTTCATCAGAATTATTAACTAAAAATATGGCTGGAATATTAAGTTTTTTCAGCTTAAAAATAGTATCAATAATATCCTGTTTATCAGGGGTGATAAGGTCCATTAAAATAAGATCTGGCATTATTTCTAGTGTTTTATTAATTATTTCTTCGCCTTTAGCCATGTAAGATACTGAATAATGAAAAGATTCAAGAATCTTTTTTATATCCCTGGCCTCAACAGTATCATCCCCCACCAAGAAGATTTTGACGTCTGTCATATGGTTCCCGGGTAATAAGTATGTGTTTAATCATATTTGTTTTTTTATAAATTCATTCTGGATGATAATTAAAAATAGGTAAAGGATAATATTGAGCTAAAAATTAGCTTAACTTTACTAGTACTTCCACTTTATTTTAGTAATTTAAGGCACTTATGGGTTTAACCTCATTGATAACACTATACTAGAACCGGGAATGGAAATTTCAAGTAAACAGGATAAAATATGGATATTTGCAGGTCAGGAGATTCTGACTATAGCGTGATTACCATACTTTTCACAGCAACGTTGGGTGCTTGGGGAGTGAACTGGTATGGTGAAAAAGTTCTAAAACCAGAGGAATAAGATTTTGGTTAAATTAAAGGAAAAATTCAAAAAAAAGAAGGAAAAAAAGATAGTGTAAAACTATCCCCTTTTCTGGTAGGTGTAAAAACCGTATCCCACAATTATTATAACTGCCAGCCAGTAGGTGTACAGTAGAAATGTGGGCAATGCAAAGTAAAGTATTGCCAGTATAACACCCAGTACCATCATTAAAATACCGTTTATTTGATTGCTCATTTTTCCCAACTCCCTTTAATTCTTATATATTATTTTTATTTTTTCTTTTAAGAGTTTTCCCATTTACACAATGTCTTTGAAAATAATTGCCTGTTTCGGTGCTTTTTCATATCCTCTCTAGATCAACCTGTTTTTTTCCCTCTAGATCAAACTGTTTTTTTGGTTCTTGGCAAGAATATGCTGGTAATGAATCCTAAAAGTAGGATCAAGGATAATACGGTGAATGTTTGTTTCATGGCAGAACTTATGGATGAATCTATGATCTGGACTGAGTAAGGCACCAGCTCAGGAGGTATAGCTGGAGTACCGGTCTGCATCTTTTCCACGTAACCTATAAGACCATCCTGAATTTGTTGAGTGGTCATGTTGCCGGATACTCCTGAAGTTTCTATTCCTGCAGTTAATCCACCGAATATGCCCACCAGGAGTAAAACCCCGATAAGGGCTGTTCCCATGGAGTATCCCAGATTTTTAAAGCAATTCAATAAACCAGCTGCATCAGTTTCCTGGTCATCCCCTGCTGCGGACATGGTGATATTAGTTAACTGGGAAAGCAATAAACCCACACCCACACCGAAAACCACAGTACCCGGCACCAAGTCTATTATCTGGGTGTTTACATTGAACACTCCTCCCAGTATGTATGTTCCTGCTGCGGCAATCAAAAATCCAACCATAATGATATACTTGGACTCCAGAGCCGATGATAACCTGGCACCAATGAGTGAAAAGATAAGGATAGTTATTGATGCAGGCAAGAGGGCCAGACCAGTATCAAATGCATTGAGTTTGGTGACCTGCTGCAGGAATACTGGTATGATGAAAAGAAAACCAGCCAGGGGTATCTGCTGTATAACTGAGTTCAGGTTACCCAGTCCAAACACACGGTTTTTCAGGAGAGTTATATCGGATAATGGTTCTAAGCCCTTCCTGATTCTTCTTCTCTCCCACCATAAAAAGACTACAAAAAGAATTGCACCCGAACTCACTAGCACCGACACGTATCCCCAGTTTTGTGGTTTGCTGAGAAGTAAAATACCCAGTACAATCAGTATCAGGGAGACTATTGAAAGTAATGCTCCTACGATGTCTAAATCTTTCCATTTGAGGGTTGGTTTTGATTCAGTTAGGTAATGCCGGAATAATAATATGATAACAACAAATACCAGTTCTGATCCAAATACCAGTCTCCAGCTGAGGTATGTGGTAAAAATTCCTCCCACTATAGGTCCCACTGCAGCACCTACTGCTGCAATACCTCCCCATATTCCAAAGGCCGTTACTTTATCCTTTCCCTGGTAACTGGCTCCGACTATGGTGGTGGTGGCAGGGAGAATCATTGCAGCACCAATGCCCTCCAGAACAGCCCATCCTAAAAGGAGCATCCCTGCATTGATACTTAATGTAGCGGTGATGGTCCCTGAAGCATAGATAATCAGACCTATGAGAAATGTTTTTTTCCTGCCCAGAATATCCTGGATTTTACTCCCCAGCAACATAAAAGAAGCAATTATCAGGGCATACAATGCAATAATGGCCTGAATAATTGATAAAGTAGTGTTCAACTCCACAACCAACGTGCTTATGGCCACGTTCATTGCAGATGAATCTAAAACAATGATAAAGATTGCCATGCAGGCAATTAAAACTACTCCCCATTTGTATGGACTACTGCTCATTAATAACCCCCTAAAAGTATTAACCGCCGAATCAAGCAATTATCAGTGGTATTATTTATGTACACTATCATTAATATACATTTTAAAGTGTGTTTGCCAGGTGATAGTGGATAAGTTTAATAAAAATCAGAATCCTAACTTCAATTATATTTAAAGGGGTTTGTAACATGGAAAATTATTTAGATATGGCTCATGAGGGAAAGAATAATCTGTGGAGATATATTCTGGGAATATTCATAATATTAATGGTCTTTTATGGCTATGGCATAATCGTACCTGAGTCGGTGGATGCCTGGGGTCCCCTGGTGAACTATCTTATCCAGGATTTTTCCTATATCCTTTACTTCCTGGCAGTGGTCTTGGTCGTAAAGTTTATTCACAAAAGATCATTTAAATCTCTAGTAACTCCTAAAAAATCATTAAACTGGGAACTAGTGGGGATAGGATTTACCATATACTTTGTTTTAATGTTCCTGTTTTCATTACTGCCCCAGTACCTAGCAGATCCTTCATCACTCTCATTGAACCCGAATCTCTGGGGATTTCTGGTTTTCTTACCATTTCTACTGATTCTGGTACCTATCCAGACCACCTCGGAGGAACTTTTCTTCAGGGGATACCTGCTTCAGGCAACAGGATTTTTAAGCAGAAATTTCCTTCTTCTGGCTATTTTAAATGGGATACTATTCATGTTGCCCCATCTTGCCAATCCGGAAGTTGCACAGGCCCCATTAACTGCCATCATAGACTGGGTAGTGTTTGGGTTTGTAATGGCCTACCTTACCCTTAAAAGTGGCACCCTTGAAATGGCAATAGCAGCCCATGCATCAAACAACTTATTCATAACCGTAGTATCCAACTATCAGGGTTCAGTATTTAGCACACCTTCTCTTCTGGTCACCAGCACCAGCGAAGCTACCACTGCTGCAGATGGTGACCTGGTCTTCCTTTTAATATCCCTCTTAACCACAGTTCTCATACCCGTGCTTTACTACCTTTTAATGTTCAAGATACCTCAAATCAAGAAATACAGGGATCGGGGTTGATGAAATATTTGGATCAGGATGAATAAAACATGCCATACCTGTAATCAAAACTACTCCCCATTTATATGAATTCGCTATGGTTACCTCATCTACCCACATTATGTAGTCCAAGTTTACTAGTATTGTAAGATGATTTTTCCGGTTGAGGAAATGAATCCATTAATAGGATAAAATCATCTTGGGGATAAGTGTAGGGATCATAACACCTTATTTTCTGACCATCATTATTAATTGGTTATTAATTTTACCCAAATTTAGGCAAAATATAAGTTTTTTAACCAACATAATATAACTGAACATAAATTAAATCGCATAGGGGATTTCGGGTTGTACTAACTCATTTAAGGAGAATAAACCTGTTTTATTCGTGTTGCGATTCTTAGGGAGTATAACCATGGGAAAAAAGAGTGTTAACTCGGAAGATGTTATTGGTGCTTTTATTGATAGTTCTCCCATCCCTCAGTTCATCATTAACCCCGATCACCGGATTATTTTTTGGAACAGGGCCCTGGAAAAATACACCGGTATCAAGTCCAGTGAAGTAATGGGAACAAACAAACACCAAAAAGTGTTGTACCATGCCCAAAAACCTTTAATGGCCGATCTGTTAGTAGATGGTGATCTGGAAGGAATCGAAAAATGGTACAAGGGCTGTAAAAAATCCAGATATGTGGATAATGCCTTTGTAGCCGAGGAATTCTTTCCCCATGTTGGTGAAAATGGGGTGTGGCTTTACTTCACAGCTGCTGAACTCAAGGACGAGGAAGGAAAAGTCATTGGAGTTTTAGAAACATTAGAGGACATTTCGCAGCGTAAAAATGTGGAGTTAAGTTTGCAAAATGCAAAAAAAGAATGGGAAGTCACCTTTGATGCTTTACCTGATCTGATAGCCCTCCTTGATGATGATCACAACATAAAAAAGGTTAATTTGGCCATGGCCCAGGCTTTAAACATGAAACCAGAGGAACTGATTGGTAATAAATGTTATTCACTGGTCCATGATACTGATAAACCACCATCATACTGCCCCCATGCGAAGCTGCTCCAGGATTGCCAGCAACATTGTGAGGAAGCCTTTGTGGATAGTTTCCACGGAGATTTCGAAATAACGGTTTCACCGATCATGGATAATGATCAGTTAAGGGGCAGTGTACACGTGGCCCACGATGTCACTCAGCGTCGCAAGATGGAATCCGCCCTAAGGGAAAGTGAGAAAAAATACCGAACCCTCTTTGAAAACATGCTGGAAGGATTTGCCTATTGTAAAATGTTATTTGATGATGAAGGCCATCCCATTGACTGGATATACATCGATGTAAACCCCTCCTTTTATGAACTCACTGGATTGGGAGATGTCGAAGGAAAAAAAGTTACAGAAGCCATTCCTGGAATTATAGAGGCACAATCAGAACTATTTGAATTGTATGGTAGGGTCACCCTGAGTGGGGAACCAGAAATTATTGAAGTCTATTTCAAACCCCTTAAAATCTGGCTAAATATATCGGTATTCAGCCCCGCCAGGGAATACTTTGTGGCAGTTTTTGAAAATATAACTCAACGCAAAAACGCAGAAATAGCTTTAACTGAAAGTGAAGAGAAGTACCGTCTTATTTCAGAGAACACCGGTGACGTGATCTGGTTAATGGATCTGAACTCCCAAAAATTTACCTACATAAGTCCGTCAGTCTACAAATTAAGGGGTTACACTGCAGAAGAGGTTTTAGATCAGTCTATGGAGGATATTTTAACCCCAGAATCTTATCAGTATCTCCTGAAAAAGTTACCCCAAAAAATCCTGGCCTACCGCTCGGGGGATGAATCTATGAAATTACAGACCTTCCGGGTTGACCAGGTTTGCAAGGATGGCCGTACAGTTCCTACTGAGGTGGTGGCCAACATCCTCACTGATGAAACTGGAAATATTACTGGCTTACTGGCGGTGAGTAGAGATATCACCAAAAGGGTGGAAATGGAAGAGGAAATCCAAAGATCATTACAGGAAAAGGAAATGCTTCTTAAGGAGATCCACCACCGGGTTAAAAACAATTTGATGATCATTGCCAGCCTCCTGAACCTCCAGTCAAGGTACATAAAGGATAAAAAGGCCCTGAGCATTTTCAAGGAGAGTCAGAGCAGGGCCAACTCAATGGCCCTCATCCACGAGAAACTGTACCGTTCCACGGACTTAAAAAGGATCAACTTCGGCGAATACATTAGAACACTTTCCACCGATCTTTTCCGCACTTATGTGGGTGATCCCAGTAGAGTGAGGCTGAACATCGATGTGGAGGATGTCATGCTGGACATCAACACCTCCATCCCTCTGGGCCTGATCCTCAATGAACTAGTATCAAACTCACTCAAACACGCATTCCCTGATGAAAATACCGGTGAAATAAATGTTGTTTTCGCCTTAACTGATGATGAGTACCAATTAAAGGTTAGTGATACGGGGATTGGATTCCCTGCAGATCTGGACTATCATAACACAGATTCACTTGGAATGCAACTGGTTAATAATTTAACTGGTCAAATTGATGGGAAGTTGGAATTAGACACCACCAAAGGAACTGAATTCAGTATTAAATTTAAAGAAAGAAAATACGGTAAATAAAAGTGAGGTATCAAAATGGATATTTCCAATAACTCCAGAGAACAACTTTTAGCTGAGTTAGAAACCTCACGTGAACAAATTTCCATACTGAAAGAGGAAAATCAAAGGCTCAAAAACGATAAAAAAAGACTAAATTATTCTTATGAGGGGTTTCTATCACAAACTGCCCTTGATTTTCTAGAATTACCCTTAAAACAGGATATCTACCAGTTCATTGCCGGGAAAATAGGGAAACTAATTGGTGAAGGTTTTGTAATTATATCCATCTATAACCCTGATTTGGAGATTCTTAAAATAAAATGCATAGATGGGGATGCAAAAAAGATCCAAATCATCAGGGATACATTCCCTGAAGAAGATCTACACGACTTTGAGGTTCAATGGAATGATCTATCTCAAAATGGTAGGGAATCCCTTTCAAAAAATCAGTTGTACCCGGTTGAGGGTGGCCTTTTTGAGGTTATGGGTGGGCAGCTGCCCAGAGAAGATTGCCACAACCTGGAAGAAAAATTAAATATTGTTGAAATTTATGCTATTGGATTTAAATGGGAGGATAGGCTTTATGGCACTGCCAGTATCTTCTTGAGCAATGAAGTGTCATCGGAAGATTCCGGTGCAATTCAGACCATGGTGAACCTGGCAGCAGTGGCACTGAAAAATAGAACTGCTGAGGAGGCATTACGTGTTAGTGAAGAAAGATTCCGTAAGCTCTTTAACAATGCTAACGATTCTATTTTCCTGCACAAACTCACCAAAGATGGAATTTCTGGAAAATTTGTTGAGATCAACAGTGTGGCCAGCCATATATTGGGTTACACCCATGATGAACTTCTGGAAATGTCACCTAAAGATATTGAGGATATTGAATCATTCAAGGAATCCAACCATACAAGAGATATCTATAAAAAGGATAAAATCACCTTTGAAACTGCCCTCATATCCAAGGGTGGTGTTAAAATACCAGTGGAGATCAACACTCATATTTTCACCTTGAACCATGATAAATTATCTTTATCCATTGCCAGGGATATAACTGAACGTAAGAAAATGGAAAAAGAGATTCAGGTCTCTCTTGAAGAAAAGGAAATGCTTTTAAGGGAAATCCATCACCGGGTTAAAAATAATCTGATGATCATCTCCAGTCTTTTGAACTTACAATCCCGTTATATTAAGGATAAAGAAGTTTTAGATGTTTTCAAAGATAGTCAGAACCGTGCCAGGTCAATGGCACTTATCCATGACAGGTTATATCAATCCAGCCATCTTAAAAGTATAGATATCGGGGATTACATCCAAACGCTGGCTGGCGATCTTTTCCGGACTTATGTCACCGATTCTGAACGGATAAGTCTTAACTTTGATGTTGAAGATGTAATGATTGATATTAACACCATGATCCCGCTGGGGCTTATTGTAAATGAACTTTTATCAAACTGTCTGAAACATGCATTTCCAGATGAAAGATCCGGTCAAATAGATATAGCCTTCCATTATAACCCTCCAAAATATCGGCTAACAGTTACAGATAACGGAGTAGGGTTCCCGGAAAATATTGACTATAGAAAAACTAAATCACTGGGTTTACGTTTGGTGAATATTTTAACTGATCAGATTGATGGAACCATGGAGTTTAATGGGGAAAATGGCACACAATTTGGTATTGAGTTTGAAGAAAAAAAATATGTATACAAGTAGGATATATTTTAAGTAAATTTCGAGTAAAAATTTTCAAGTAAAATAATCATTTCAAATTAAAAGATAATCATTCAGTTAACTGGCAATGTTTTCTAAAATTTGAAATAACTTGTAATCCTTCTAAATTTAAGGTTACTGGTAATTTTCTAAATATCTAAATCTTGGAATACCTGAACTTCAAGGGAAAAACTATTAATACTTCACTCTATCATTTCTTTATATATTCTGGAAGTGCATAAATTAACTCTCCCTTTATATTTAAAGGCAGAAAATCAATAAATTACATAATAATAAATGTGAATAAATTAAATGAGATTGGGTGAATTCATGAGTAAAAATGAACAAAGAATACTGAAGGAGCTTAATTCAAGGATGAAAGAATTCAGAGCAGCTTTGCAGGATGAACAAAAAAAACAGGACCTTCAGGATAACATACCCGGTTCCCAAATCCTTATTCGTTTTGAAATATTCCTCCCCTCACAAAATCCAGAGGAATTTGTGGATGGTTTGTACCTGTACATGAATGATGAGGGCCAAATCGCCAATGCAGAATACTATTTCCGAGATATGTCTGATGTAGAAGTAATAAACATAGCTGAAGAAGATCTCCAGGTTATAAAAGATCTTTTCGGTGATGCGTTTACTCTGGAAGTAGAGTAAACAATTTCTAAGATGGAATAAGTTGCTTTTCCGGGAAAAATAGCAACTCCTACTTTTTTCTCAAAGATGGCTTTAAACTTTTCTCAAAGATAGCTTTAAACAATCTATTAAATCAAAAATTATTTTTTACTAGTCAATGATGCTTATTTACTAGTTAATGGATTCTAATAGTTTTTGTTGACATCTTCTTTCCTGATTAATGGCTCCTTATTAGTTGAATCATCTATTTGATGATCATAACTTAAAATACGTGTTCATTACTTGATCTTGAGGTGCCTTTGAATCGAGAGATTTAATATAGGAAGCTGGATGTTGTTGTGATGGGAAAAAGTATATGAATTAGTAAGTATATGAATTAGAATATTATTTTAAACATGGATCTCTCATTGTCAAATAACTATCAAATGGATTTTAAGGCGTGGAAATTTATGTTGCAAAGTTATATATGTAAAAATTTATAAATATATAAATAATTTAAACAAGATGGCAAAGATAAGCAGCCTAAAAGCCTTTTAAAAGGTTAATATTGGGATTTCGTGGTATTGGTGCACTAATTAGCTTTCGATTAATTTAAGATATTTACTTTGAAAATGTATTTAACATGGTTTTTATGATTTCCATTTGGTCAATATAATTCTGATTTACTCACCACACCGCTTAAACTGTTTTTTTGCCATGACCACCGGAGGATAAAAATGCGAAGTTTTGAGAAATTAACTTCTTACATCCCACTTAGAAAGTCGGAATCAGGAGGATCTAAAAATATAGGACTTCTGGTAGACGGACCTAACATGCTGAGGAAAGAATTCAGCCTTAATTTGGATCTTGTAAGGGAAATAATAGCTGAATATGGTAATATGAGGGTGGGTAAAGTTCTTTTGAACCAGTATGCCTCAGATAAACTCATTGAAGCCATAGTAAATCAGGGATTCACCCCCATTGTGGTGGCTGGAGACACCGATGTTTACATGGCAGTTGAGGCCATGGAACTTATTTACAATCCCAATATTGATGTAGTAGCACTTATGACAAGGGATGCTGATTTTTTACCTATTATCAATAAAGCAAAAGAAAATGGGAAAGAAACCATAGTTATTGGAGCTGAACCTGGTTTCAGTGCAGCCCTGCAAAACTCGGCAGATGATGCCATAGTACTGAAGGCAGAAAGCAATAAAAAATATTCCAAGGACGACTGAAATGCTTATTTGTTCTTCCTTGGATGAATTAAAAAGAAGGGAAGCTGCTTTTAGATTCATTGCTACCCTAATAAATCAGGAAGGAAGATCCAGTTTATACGACCTTTCAGGGTTAGCTGGGGGGTTCCCGGTTAAAAAATCAGACCTCCCCCTCCTGGAAACCTATTCTGGTCCCGCTATTTTTGAATTAAACCTCCAGAAAGAGGGGAAAAAACATCTGGGTGGGGAGAAAGTTGCTGCATTCAACCGCACCAGTGCTGCCCTACTGGCCACCATACTGGCCCTGGTAAAACCAGGTGAAGAAGTACTGCACTACCTACCGGAATTACCTTCACACCCATCTATTCCCCGCAGCGCGAAACTTCAGGGTGCATCATATACTGAATTTGATAATATCGAAGATTTTCAGCTTAGTCAAGAAACATCGCTGGTGGTTATAACCGGATCAACCATGGATCACCGGGTCCTCCCCTTAACTGATTTCGAGAAAATCATCCAGATTTCCCACCAGCAACAGATCCCGGTACTGGTTGATGATGCATCCGGAGCACGGATACGCACCGTGATCTACAATCAACCCCGAGCACTGGACATGGGGGCGGATCTGGTTGTAACCAGCACTGACAAATTAATGAACGGGCCTCGGGCCGGTTTGATGGCGGGTAAATCCGCGCTGATTGACCAGATAACAGAGAAGGCACATCAGTTTGGACTGGAAGCCCAGCCACCAGTAGTTGCTGGCATAGTAAGGGCTCTGGAGATGTTCACTCCACAGAAACTTTTAGATTCCATAGATAGACGCAATGAACTTAGCCTCATGGCAGGGAATGTGTTGAATAGAGTGGAGAAAACCCCCACGGGATTCATGATTTCTGCATCTAACTTGCAGAAAGAAATTCTTCCAGAAGAAGAGGATCAAACCTTTTCAAAGTGTGAATTAGGAACTTTAATGGCCATGGTACTTTTAAAAGAACATCACATAGTTACCATCCCCTCAGTGGGAATGCCTGGAGTATCGGCCACCATCCGCCTGGACTTGTCTGCAGTTGATGCCGAAAGAATTGATGATGCTCAAATAATTCAGGCCATTAAAGACTCACTAAAACGAGTAAAGGAAATTTTAGTTGATGAAGAGGTCTGTTTGAGTATGTTATATGAATGAATGAACCAACATTTCCTATTTTTTGAAATATTTTTTTATAATATCAATCAATTTAGATAATAACCTGATAATAGTCAGGATAATAGTCTGGATAATAGTCTGGATAATAGTCTGGATAAATAGAATAATCTGGAAATGATAATTGAATCCTGAAAATGATAATTGAAATTCTATAAGATACCTAAATACTCAGGTGAATGTCTAAAAATTTCAGGGGAATGTGTGAAAATGATAGAAATCGATGGATCATTTGGAGAAGGTGGAGGGGCTCTTTTAAGAGTTTCAGCTGCCCTTTCTGCTTTAACTGGAAATGCATTCACTATTTCTAACATTTGGAGTAACCGACCAAAACCAGGGCTGATGCCTCAGCACTTAAATTCAGTACTGGCTCTGGCTAAACTCTCCAATGCAGAGGTTAATGGATTGGAATTAGGTTCAACCCAGATAACATTCGTCCCGGGTCAGTTAAATGGGGGAAATTTGGAGATTGAAAGAAACCTGGAGAAAGGGAAAAACCTGGAAATTGAGAGAAAATGGGAGAAAGGGAAAAAGCTGGAGAATGGAAGAAAACTAGAGGTCGATGTTAAAACTGCTGGTAGCATAACACTGATCCTTCAGGCTTTGATGATACCCTCTTTATTTGCAGATCAAGGAGTGGAAATTATGCTCAAGGGAGGTACTGATGTTAGATGGGCTCCACCAGTTGATTATCTGGAACAAGTAACTCTCCCTGTATTACGGTCAATGGGTATTAACGTTCATCTTGAATTACTGCAGAGGGGATACTATCCTCGTGGTGGGGGTATTTTAAGTGCACGGATTGAACCAGTGCATAAATTGAAACCATTAAATCTCCATGATCTGGAGGTGGATGTTATTCGGGGAATATCCCATGCCACCCGGCTTCCTTTACATGTGGCCACGCGACAGGCCCAGGTTGCTGAGAAAAAACTTAAAAGCGCAGGTTATGAAGTTGAAATTGAGATAAAAGTAGATGATAATAATGCATTAGGTCCAGGTTCAGGACTGGTGCTCTGGAGTGAAGTTAAAAATAAAAGTATACCCCGTGTGGGTGCCAGTTCCCTGGGAGAACCAGGTAAAAGAGCTGAGATAGTTGGAATGGAAGCAGCAGATGATATTCTATCATGTTTATCCAGAGGGGCAGCCCTGGACCAGCATATGGGGGATCAAATTATTCCCTATCTGGCCATTGCTGGTTCATCTTCAGTCAGGGTATCAGAGTTGACCCAGCACACTCTCACCAATATCTATGCTGCCGAGAAGTTCACCAATGAAAAGTTCCAGGTGGATGGTGGTCTGGGGGAAGTAACTACCATCACCGTTTGAATAGAGTCACTCGAATAGGTGTACCTTGTCCAGGTGTACTCATATTTTAAAATTCTTTTTTGGATTGAATATTGACTGACTTCTAAATAACAATTAACATCTAATATCAACGGATTTTTAATATCAATTAACATCTAATATTAACTGACTTTTATAACCCTCCATGGAGTCTGATCAATTATTGCACCAGATTTAGTCGCATCAACACTTAAAATTAAATAAGAGCTGTTTTTGAAAAGATCAGAGGGTATTTCCACGATTATGGTATTGTTTTTAATAATTGAAGGAATATTTGTTCTGGTTGTGCTGCCATTTGCTTCTTGCTGTATCTGGGCAGTTCCATTGTGCACTGAGATATTCACTCTTTCAGTTCCTTCTGGATTGAAAATATTCATACGAACATCATACACTGCATCTGAAGAAGTTTCAGCCACTGTTTTTATGGATACCCATGAATTTCCATTAACAGAATTATCATTAACTTTCATCCCTACTGATATTATGTCCAGTGATTTTTGTTTGCCCTGATATTTCCCATCACCGGCTGCATCATAAAATAGGTCGTCTAAATTTTTAGAACCCGCAGCAAAATCACTAAGAAATGAATTATCTGTGGACTTTGACACATTCAATGTTGGATATTTGGCGAATAATTCATTTTCGCGCAGGAAGGACATAAGGTATGATGAAGGGACAATTTGGGTCTTATAAGCCATAAATGATTGCTCTTTAAAACGTTGTTCTAATGTGGTGAGGTTAAATACAAACCATTCCGGACCATTTTCAACTCCCACCATCTGTTTTGGAGGGACTAAATAATATTCCGGATAGTAACTCCTGGGACTGGGCCAGTTAGGTGGTAAATGTAGAAGGTAAGTATATTTACTTCCATTGTACCCTGTTTCTTGGGTAGCATACTCAATGAAGCCACTGGTGGCCTGATGATCAAACTGCTCATCATCCCCACTGGGATAGATAATAATGGTTGGTTTAAAGTCTGCAATTATTGTCTCCATATTCCCCGCAAGGTTAGCACCACAGTAGGTGGCATTTTTCTGGAAGGCATAGGGGTAATCTATCTGTTTTGAACCATCTGAAGCAGTGAAAGGATTATTATAATTCCAGTTATCGTTTAAAAGATTCCTTAAACTACCATCCTTGTAACCAAGGAATGTAACGTTCTCTTCACCCAAACCCAGTGTTTTTGTCCCGTTTATTGTTTCATTATGTCTGATGAGGGGTGAAGTTTTGGTATCATTACCATCAGTCACCACCACTACCTTAACTGGTATATGGTTTTCTACTGCGTAACGGATTACTCCTCCATTGCAGATGACTTCATCATCAGGGTGGGGTGCCACAATCAGCACCCGGTCTCCTGAGTTCATTGATGGTCCTGCAGAAAAATCTGGAGGATAAAATGGGAGTTGTGAGTATGAAAACGCCATTGTGGTCAAAGAAACAATCAAAACTAATAACAGGATTATTTTAAACTTCAGATCCATGTAAAACTCCTTTTAGTTAATTATTTTGGATATTAATTTCCGTGCTAAATTGTAAATTAATTTCATCTTAATTTGTTAATTGATTCAGTGTGAAATTCATGTAAACCTTAAATTAGCAAAAAATTATTTAATTAAAAAAATAATAGGGGTTTAATTCCATTTATAATTTCTCTTTATAGTGTATGCATTCTCCAGATATGACTTTTTGCAGGCTGCCATCATCCATTTCCAGAATGAGAATTCCGTCCTTGCTTATACCCACTGCTTCTCCTCGAACTGTTCTGCCTTTCTGGTGAACTTCCACATAAGAGCCAATGGTTTTGGAGAGTTTACGCCACTGGTTAAGAATTTCTGTGAATTGACCTTTTGTGAAGTCATTGTAAAGTTTTTCGAAGTTCACCAGGAAATCCTGCACCAGTTCTACTCCCTGAATTTCCTTATCAAGCTCCCTTCTGAGGGATGTTGCACCTTCTCGCAGTTTTGGGGGGAAAGCTTCCACATCCACATTAAGGTCAATGCCAATGCCAACCACTACGTAATCTAGGCCTTTTGCACTGGCACTGGCTTCTGTCAGTATTCCACAAACCTTTTTTTCACCAATTAAAATGTCATTGGGCCATTTTATTCCAACATCCAGGTTACAATCGTTGGCCAGTGTTTTGGCAACTGCAACTCCTGTTACTAGGGTTAATAAAGGTGCCTGAGACAGGGGAATGTCTGGTCTAAGTATTATGGTCATCCAAACCCCACCAGATGGTGATAACCACTTTTTACCTCGCCTGCCTTTACCGCTACGCTGACTTTCGGCTATAATAATGGTTCCTTCGGGTGAGCCTTTCTCAGCCAGTTCTTTGGCAACCTCGTTGGTTGAATCCACCTCAGAGTAGTGATGAATTTCCTGCCCAATGAAATTGGTGGTGAGATCTAACTGTATTTCATAGGGTAAGAGTCTGTTAGGTGTTTTTATCAGACGATAACCCAGTTCAGGGGATGAATCAATTATGTAACCCTCTTTTTTGAGTGAATGTATTTCATCTTTGAGCTGTATATTTGATATACCCGTTTCAGATGACAGCTGGTCAAGGGAAACATATTCATCCTTTTGCGCATGGAATGTTTTTAAAATCTGCTTTTGGGGCATGGAACCACCTTTAAATCCTAGTGATTTATATTACATCTTTATTAGTTCTGGTAAGTTTATTTAACTAAATTTTTTTTTAATTACTGGTTTTTTTAATTACAAATTGATTTAGTTTATATGATGCATTATTCCTTTTTATTGGCCATTGAACTGGTGATGTGGCTTGAAACAGCTGCTGAAACTGCAGCAACTCTTTTAGATGGTAGGAATGTTGATTTAAGCCGGGCTTCTTTTTCTTTATCTTCCCTGATGACTTTTTCCATGTTGTCCATTATTTCCTTACGGTATTCATCCACAAAGTGTGTGTGTAATTTTGCTTCCCAGAAATTAGGGCTTAACATCATGGATTTATGGAAGGGGATGGTGGTTTTCACTCCCAGTATAATGTATTCCGAGAGGGCTCGTCTCATCCGGGTTATGGCTTCATTACGGTTACGTCCCCAGACAATGAGCTTGGAGATCATGGAATCATAATAGGGAGGTATGGTGTAATTCATGTAAACCCCACTATCTACGCGTACTCCAGGACCTCCTGGAGATCGGTAACCAGTTATTTTACCTGGATTTGGGGCAAAATCTGCTAATGGATTTTCAGCATTGATCCGGCACTCAATGGCGTGACCCCTCACCTGGATATCATCCTGGGTGCAGCATAATTCTCGTCCTGAGGCTATTTTAAGCTGTTCTTTAACCAGATCTACTCCAGTTACCACTTCGGTTATGGGGTGTTCTACTTGGATACGGGTATTCATTTCCAGGAAATAAAACTCTCCATCTGAGTAAAGAAACTCCACGGTCCCTGCATTAGTATATCCTATTGATGAAGCCGCTTTTACAGCTGCTTGACCCATTTCATTTCGGAGTTCATCAGTCATAATTGGTGAAGGTGATTCTTCAATAAGTTTCTGGTGTCTGCGCTGGATACTGCACTCACGGTCCGCAACATGGATGGTGTTACCATGTTCATCAGCCAGGATCTGGAATTCAATATGGCGAGGTTCTTCCACGTACTTTTCAATAAAAACAGTGGAATCTCCGAATGCAGATGCTGCCACAGATTGGGTGGATTCCAGTGCACGCAGCATTTCATCTTCCTCATACACAGTTCTCATACCTATACCCCCACCACCGGCGGAGGCTTTAACAATTACCGGGTAACCAATGGCCTCTGCAATCTTCAGGGCTTCATCTGGGTCAGTCACTCCCTTACTGTTTCCAGGTATTACTGGGACTCCTGCTTTTTCCATGAGTTTACGGGATTCAATCTTACTTCCCATAGCTTCGATAACAGAACCAGAGGGTCCTATGAGTTTCAATCCATTCTGGGCGCATTCATCTCCCAGGTGGGAGTTTTCAGCCAGGAAACCGTATCCGGGGTGCAGGGCATCTGCACCTGATTTTTCGGCAGCTTCCAGAATATGAGGAATGTTCAGGTAACTATCTGCTGGGGAGGGTCCCCCTATATTATAAGCCTCATCAGCGTACTTGGCAAAGAGTGAGTTTTGATCTGCGTCTGAATATACCGCTACACTCTTTATGTCCAGCTCTCTGCAGGCGCGCATCACCCTGATGGCGATTTCTCCACGGTTAGCAACCAGAACCTTTTCAAACATGATATCTTCCTTTGTACATTAATTTGAGTATGTTTATTAATGTTTTTTTAAATACTAATTGGTTAAATTCCATTTATCTATAATATCCCATTGTTTTATTAATTATATCTATTACCTATATCGCCTTAAAGATTTTATTGTTAATATCTGAATTTATAAAAAATATTAAGACATTTCCAAATAAATGCCTTCAAATTGTAATGGATCAATAAAAAAATCTTGAAATAGCCTCTTTTTAGTTTTTCTGGAATCTAATTCATTCCTAAAATTGTAAATGGTGCATAATTGGAATCATTCTGACTTGACAAATAGATTTATATGTTATCACGATATAATCACATTACGATATAATCATAATACGATATAAATTTCAAGAAGGAGATAATCAATGAATCAATTATTTAACCGGAATAAAATGAAGCCCAAGAATATGAGTTTAAATTACAAACTAATGACTGTAATCCTTTTTTGGTGTGGTTTGATAGTGATGTCAAGCATGTACCTTACCATACCTCTGATTTCAGTATTTTCAACATCACTAAACATATCCTCCAACGAAGCAGCATTGACCAGTACTATATTCTGTATATTTTTTGCTGCAGGTTGTCTAATTTACGGGCCTTTATCTGATCGACACGGCCGTAAAAAAATTATTGTGATAGGTATGGGGTTACTGGCCATTGTATCACCACTTGTAGGTTTATTCGATACTATATCCTGGATTATACTTACCAGAGCATTGCAGGGAGCTGTTGCTGCCACATTTTCACCAGTGGCCCTGGCCTACATTGTGGAAATGTTTCCCGATAACTGGAAGTTGACTGCTACTGGTTTTTTAGTTACCGGATTTTTAATGGCAGGAATAGTTGGTCAGGTCATCAGTGGTTTTATAAATCAGTTTTTAAGCTGGAATTATGTGTTTGCGGTCATGGGGATCTTTTACTTTTTCACACTTTTCCTGGTGATGTTCCTGTTACCCTCTGATGATATCCAACGCCCACAAAGCAGCCTTAAAGATGCATTAAAAAGTATGGGCTCTTTATTCAAGATAAAACCTCTGTTGATGACTTATTCGGTTGATATAATGCTTTTAATGTCAATGATGTGCATGTACACTGCACTGGGATATTATTTAAGCAACCCTCCATTTGGCCTAAACAATCAGGAAATTCTGTATGTTAGGGCAGTTGGAATTGTAGGTATAGTTTTAGCCTCAACTTCGGGTATGCTGGCCAAGAAATTCCATTTTTTCAATGTTCTAATTGTAGGATTATCCATATCTGCAATAAGCATTATATTGCTCGGAATGATTTCTAACCTGATGTTAATCATCCTATTAAGTGTGATCTTCGTGGCCGGTGTTTCAGTGGCTGCTCCCCCAATTATTGAACTTATAGGTCAACTTGGGGGAAAATCACGTGGATCTGCCCTATCAGTGCACACTGTGGTGCTGTTCATAGGGGGAGGTATTGGTCCAATTATGGCAACCAGCCTATTGAGCACGGGAATCAGTTCCTTACCATATTTGTTCATGGGAATTGTACTGATCTTTGGAGTTGTAATATCTTTTTTTATAAAAAGATCCCTATTCCAAGATTAATTTTTTTCTGGACATGCACACCATTTATATCATTTGACGATATATTTTTAACAAAATAAAGCTGGTGGTTAAGTTGGATGAAACTGAAGTATTTAAATGCTGGAAACACTTAAACCGGCAAATTCACTTAAAACATCATGAAATAGCTCAAAGTCATGGTTTAACCCTGGAACAATTTCATCTATTACTGGAACTGGATGAACTGGAACTGGACATGATATCCGATGATCTTTTACCTCCCACAATTGGGGAACTGGCTGCAGATATTGGTAATGCACCCCACACTCTCTCTGGAAGAATAAAAAGACTGGAAAAAAAGGGGTTAATTAAAAAAATACAGGATGATAATGATTTGAGGATTAACCGGGTTGTTTTCACGGAAAATGGTCAGGAATTAATCAATACCATAAAAAAAGAGGCTCATAATGCATTCATTCAGAATGCACTTAAAAAAATGAATAAAGAAACTTTGGATAACTTCTTTGAAGGTTTGAAAGAACTGAATAAAAATTTATCTTCATAATTAGAATTTATCCCTATATTTTATTTGAATATTATTTTAATGGTGAAATTTTACATGATTACCCGGAAAAGACAGCTGGAAATAGCCCTGCAAGATGTGCCTCCCCATCCACACCCTGACCCTAACCTGGAACAGTACCACACACCTTCCATTATTGCCGCTGATGTCATCTGGAATGCACATGCTTGCGGTGATATCCAGGACCTTAAAGTGGTGGATCTTGGTTGTGGAACTGGAATACTGGCACTGGGCTCAGCGATGATGGGTGCAGTGGAAGTTATTGGGGTGGATGTGGATGCCGATGCACTGCAAGTGGCAAATTCTGAGGCTTTAAGGCTTGAAGTTCAGGATGAATGCCGGTTTTTGAATATGGACATCAATGATTTCCATGAACCGGCAGATACTGTGATCCAGAACCCACCCTTCGGGGCACAGAAAGCCAACCGTAAGGATGGTGATCGTAGGTTCCTTGAAAAAGCACTGGAAATAGCTCCGGTGGTTTACTCGTTTCACCTGGCCAAGACCCATGAGTTCCTGGAGCTGATGGTTAAGGCACTTGATGCCAGTATCACCAATGTTTTTCACTATAATTTTCCCCTGCCACGTATCTATCACTTTCACCAGGATGAGAAACGGGAAGTAGAAGTTGTTGTTTTGAGGATAGAGAAAATAGAATGAATTATTAACTAACTAAGGGGGAATTTATTGTTTTAAAGAAATCCATTGTTTTAATAAAATGAAAATAGATTTTCAATCATATTCTTCAATCATAATTCTTCAATCATATTCTTCATGAAATTGTTTTAATGGTCTTAATGCAGTATCATAACCACATATATAATATTATGACAACATTTTTCACTTATTATTAATATATCACTCAACTTGATCTAGCCCCTATATATTATAAGGATCAAAAACAGAAATTTAAGAATGTCACTTAACAACATTTCAATTTTCATACCTTCTTCTTTTCTAAGGGAAACAAAAGATTTAAAACTAAAGACTTACAAAGTAGGGTTGATTGGCAGATCAGCCGCCCTGTTTCGGGTTACAAAAATCGTTGTTTACAGCGATACTGAAGACCCAGAAGACAATAAAGGGGTAAAGTTTATTAGTGATATCCTCACTTATATGAATACCCCACAGTACCTTCGAAAAAAGGTATTTCCTATAACCAGGGAGTTGCGGAACGTAGGAATACTTCCTCCGCTTAGAACTCCTCATCACCCCACTGGAGAACTCCATCAAGGTGATTTTAGACAGGGACTTACATTAAAAAGGACCAAGAAAGGCACCATTGTTGATATTGGTGCTGACCGGGATGCACTGTGCAAAGAAAAGCTCAGTGTAAATCGGGTATTAAGCTTTAAGGTAGATAAGTTAGGAAAGGAAATAATAATCACTCCTGATGAACCTCAAGTTTATTGGGGGTATGATGTACTGTCTACTTATAAGAGTTTAGATGACAGCATAGATTTGTTGAAACCACGACCTGATTTAGTGGTGGGCACATCGCGCTATGCTGAACCCATCACTTCTGTTTTAAACGAAGTAAAAGAGGGGTTAAGGGGCTCCAAACACACAGCTATTTTGTTTGGTGGTCCGTATTCGGGCTTACACGAATTAATGGGCAACCCAGATGACGTAATGGATCTGGAGGTTAACACCATCCCTAATCAGGGAACTAAGACTGTAAGAACTGAAGAGGCAGTTTTAGCTACGTTATCAGTATTTAATATACTAATGGATTAGTTATGCGTTTATTGCTTAACTTGACATGGTGACTAATTAGCAAGTGCTAATTTTGGTCAATTAAATTTTGATAGGGGTAATGCATATTATAATCCTATTATAATGCATTACAAGCTAGTAGAAAACATTTATCGCAATGTAATTTAGCAATGCGCTTTAGGCTCTTCTTAGAGAGAGTACCCTATGAAATGTATATTTACGTTCACAAATTTGGAAAAGTGGAAAATTAAGGATTTAAGGAGGAAATATTAGATGGCTAGACATCATCAACCTAGAAAAGGATCAGTTGCATTTAGTCCTAGAAAAAGAGCAGCCAGGGAATCACCCAGTATAAGCTCCTGGCCCGAAAGGGAAGAGCCGGGTCTTTTAGGGTTCCCAGGTTACAAGGTGGGTATGACCCACGTGACTCAGCTGGATAACACCAAATACTCTCCCACCGAGGGAATGGAAATTTCCACCCCGGTCACTGTAGTGGAAACCCCACCTATAGTGGTATTGGGTATTAGAGCTTACACTCAGACCAGCAGAGGAATCAAAGCCATGACCGATGTCCTGGCATCAGAATTCGATGAAGACCTGAAACGGAAAATATCCGTACCAGTAGAATATGATTCTGAAGCTCAAATGGCAAGTCTCAAAGAGAATTTGGATAAAGTCGTGGAAATCCGAGCACTCATACACACCAAACCCCGACTGGCCAGTGTTCCTAAGAAAAAACCGGAACTAATGGAATGCGGAATTGGTGGAAACAGTGTGGAAGATAAACTGGATTACGTCGCCGGCGTACTTGGAAAAGAAATTAACCCTGCCGATGTTTTTGCAGATGGTGAACACACCGATGCAATAGCAATAACCAAAGGTAAAGGATTCCAGGGAGTTATAAAAAGATGGGGTGTACGTATACAGTACGGAAAAGCCGCTCGAAGTAGTAAAGGAAGGCACGTTGGTTCAATAGGACCATGGACCCCTGCCAGAACCATGTGGACAGTACCCATGGCTGGTCAGATGGGATACCATCAGCGTACTGAGTACAATAAGAAAATCCTCAAAATAGGCGAAGCTGAACAGGCTGATGAGGTTAACCCTAAAGGTGGATTCGTGAAATATGGTCTGGTTAAAAATAACTACTTACTCCTCAAAGGATCATTACCTGGACCATCGAAAAGACTGGTCATGTTAAGAAAGGCATCAAGACCACACGGAAAACACGATGATGCTCCACAGATATCATATATAAGCACTGCCTCCAAGCAGGGAGTCTAGTTAGGATCAAAAAGTGATGGTAATGACGAAGATCAAAGTTTACTCATTAGAAGGTAAAGTTACTGGCGAGATGGAGCTTCCAGAAATATTCTGTGAAGACTTCCGACCGGACCTAATAAAAAGGGCGGTTCTCTCTGCTCAAAGTGCCCGTATACAGGCCTGGGGAACAGATCCCATGGCAGGTAAACGAACTACTGCTAAATCCTTTGGTGCAGGCCGAGGAGCAGCTATGGTCCCACGTGTGAAGGGTTCAAGACACCCCGCAGGTTCCAAGGGAGCTTTCGTGCCCCAAACAACCGGTGGTAGAAAAGCTCACCCACCAAGGACAGCCCGGATCATCCATGAGAAGATCAACAAAAAAGAAAGGAAACTGGCAATACGCTCAGCAATAGCAGCCACCACCAACCAAGAACTGGTGGAAGCAAGGGGTCACCGGATTGACAACGTACCTCAAATACCATTCGTGGTAGATGATGAATTATGCGGTGTCAAGAAGACCAGCGAAACCAGGGAAATATTCAAAAACCTGGGAATAATGGATGATGTAGTTCGAGCCAAAGACGGTCGTAAAATCCGTGCTGGTAGGGGTAAAACCAGGGGAAGAAAATACAAAACACCCAAAGGACCCTTACTTGTTGTTGGAGAAGATAAAGGAATCAGTCTAGGAGCTAGAAACCACCCTGGAGTAGATGTGGTAGTGGTAGATAACCTCAATGCAGAACTCTTAGCACCAGGAACACACCCCGGCCGACTTACTGTTTACACTAAATCAGCAATAGAAAAACTGGGAGATTTATTCCAGAATTAGGTAGGTGTCATGAATGGATCCTTATAAAATAATAATTAAACCACAGTTAACTGAGAAAAGCATGAACGCCATTGATTACAAAAACGAGTTAACCTTTGTGGTCAGAAGAACCGCAAAGAAACCTCAGATCAAACAGGCTTTCCAAGAACTCTTTGATGTTAAAGTGGAACGGGTCAACACTCAGATAAGCTCCCGTGGTGAAAAAATAGCCTACCTTAAACTGGCAGAAGATGAAAGCGCAGAAGACATTGCCGTTAAAATGGGTGTATTCTAAGTCTAGGGAGGATTAATAATGGGAAAACGATTAATAATTCAGAGGCGGGGAAGAGGAACCCCCACCTATAGAAGTGCATCACACCGTTTCAAAGGAAAAATACAGTACCGTTCATACGATGATATAGAAAAAAATGGTAGTCTAAATGGAAAAGTAGTGGATATCTTCCACGATCCAGGTAGAACTGCCCCTGTGGCCAAGGTCAAGTTCGAAAATGGCGAACAAAAATTGATACTGGCCCCAGAAAGCATAGCAATCAACGATGAAATAGCATGCGGATTATCCGCACCTATAAAGCCAGGAAATTCACTGCCACTGGGAGAAATCCCTGAAGGAACACCAGTGTACAATCTGGAAAGTAACCCTGGAGACGGAGGAAAATTTGTCCGATCATCAGGTACTTACGCTTCTCTTATCACCCATGACGTGGGTAAAGCCATTGTGGAACTTCCCTCAGGGGAATTAAAGGCTTTCAACCCCCAGTGCAGAGCCACTATAGGGGTGGTTGCAGGGGGAGGTAGGAAAGAAAAACCATTCCTCAAAGCAGGAAACCGACACTATGCTGCAAAAGCTAAGGGTAAAAAGAGCGTGGGAGTGCGTGGTGTTGCAATGAACGCAGTAGACCACCCACACGGTGGAGGAAACAGACAGCACCCAGGACGACCTACCACAGTCTCCAGACATGCCCCACCAGGAAGAAAAGTGGGTTCCATTGCTGCTAAGAGAACTGGAAGAAGGAGATAAGATAACTTATCCCTTTATTCAGGACTGGTTTAAGGATAAAATTACGAGAATAAACTAGGATTAAATAAAAGCGTTTTAAGGAGGAGACTAATTGGCGAGGAAAGAATTCAAGTATCGCGGTTACACCCTGGAAGAGCTGCAACAGATGCCACTGGATAATGTCATCCAGTTGTTCCCATCAAGGCAGCGCAGATCCCTCAAAAAGGGATTCCTGCCCAGGCAAAAAAAGGTACTAGAGAAGATACGACAACTGAAAAAAGAAGGAGACAAGGGTGGACGACCTAAAATAATCAGAACCCACTGTAGAGACATGATTGTGCTACCAGAAATGGTGGGCATGACCTTTGGTATTTACAATGGTAAAACATTTGTGGACGTTCAAATACAGCCAGAAATGATTGGTTGTTACTTTGGTGAATTCGCAGTAACCCGTCAGAAAGTACAGCACGGAGACCCTGGTATGGGTGCTACCCGTTCATCCATGTTCGTGCCCCTGAAATAAGGAGAATCAACCATGGCAAAAATGAAATACGCTTACGAAGGATCTGGAAAAGTCGCCAAGGCTGCTGGAAGATCCCTCAAGATCTCCCCCAAACACTCGGTGGAGATCTGCAGAGAACTCCGAGGCATGTACCTTGACGAAGCCAAAGAATATCTGGAAGATGTTGTCCAGATGAAAAGGGCTGTGCCCTTCAAACGACACAACAAAAAAGTCGGTCACAAAAGAGGACTAAAAGGATGGCCTACTGGCCGTTACCCTAAAAAAGCAGCAAGCCAAATATTAGATGTTCTGGAAAATGCAGAGGCTAATGCTGAATATCAGGGTATGGATACAGAAGACCTTAAAATAATCCACATATCCAGCCACAGAGGTTTCATAATCAGAGGATACATCCCAAGAGCATTCGGAAGGGCCACACCATTCAACACCCCTACCACACACATTCAGGTAGTTCTAGGGGAGGCAGAGAGCGCATGATTGAAAAGGACTTTGTAACCGAGGGACTAAAGAGAACCAGAATCGATGAATATCTGGAAAAAGAACTTGACAGAGCAGGATACGGTGGAATGGAAATCCAGGTAACACCCCTAGGTACCATGGTAGTGGTATATGCTGAAAGACCAGGAATGGTAATCGGTAGAGGTGGTAAAACAGTACGGGCCATAACCCAAAACCTCAAAAACAACTACGATCTGGAAAATCCCCAGGTAGAAGTTAAAGAAGTTGATATTCCTGAACTTAACCCTAAAATCATGGCTCACAAAATATCAGCCATGCTCCAGAGAGGAATGCACTTCCGTAGGGTGGCTTACTCTGCCCTTAGAAGAATCATGGGAGCAGGAGCCCAGGGAGTGGAAGTAACCATTTCCGGTAAAATCAGAGGATCAAGATCTGCCTGTGCAAAATTCACCGATGGATACATCAAAAAATGTGGAGAACCATCCATCAAATATGTGAAGCAAGGATTCGCAACTGCACCACTTAAACCTGGTGTTCTGGGAATATCTGTACGTATCATGCCTCCAGATGTTGTTTTACCAGATAAGGTGGACATCATCCAGCCTAAAGTGGAAGAACCAGTTGAAACTAAAGCAGCTGAAACTGTTGAAGCTCCTACTGAAGAAATCACTGAAGGATCTGTGGAAATCTTAGAAGAGATTACCCAGGAAGCAGCAGAAGAAGTCGCTGAAGTACCAGTGGAAGAACCTGCCAAAGATGATCTCAAAGCCAAAGCCACTGAAGCTAAAAAGGCAGCTGAAGAAAAGACCGAAGAAGTAGTTGAAAAGGCTACCGAGGTTAAGGAAGCTGCTGAGGAAAAAGCTACTGAGGTTAAAGAAGTAGTTGAGGAAAAGGTTGAAGAAGCAAAAGAGAAAGCTTCTAAATCCAAAGCTAAAGCTACTAAGGCTAAGAAGGCAGCTGAAGAAAAGACCGAAGAAGTAGTTGAAAAGGCTACCGAGGTTAAGGAAGCTGCTGAGGAGAAGGTTGAAGAAGCAAAAGAGAAAGCTTCTAAATCCAAAGCTAAAGCTACTAAGGCTAAGAAGGCAGCTGAAGAAAAGACCGAAGAAGTAGTTGAAAAGGCTACAGAGGTTAAGGAAGCTGCTGAAGAAAAAGCAACTGAAGTCAAAGCTAAAGCTACTAAGGCTAAGAAGGTAACTGAGGAGAAGGTTGAAGAAGCAAAAGAGAAAGCTTCTAAATCCAAAGCTAAAGCTACTAAGGCTAAGAAGGCAGCTGAAGAAAAGACCGAAGAAGTAGTTGAAAAGGCTACCGAGGTTAAGGAAGCTGCTGAGGAAAAGGCTGAAGAAGTTAAGGAGAAGGCCGCTGAGGTTAAAGAAGCAGTTGAGGAGAAGGCTGAAGAAGCAAAAGAGAAAACTTCCGATGCTAAGAAAAAAGCCTCAGATAAAGTGGCTGAAGTCACCAAAAAAGCTTCCGAAATCAAGGAAAAAGTGGAGAAATCCTAAAAGGATTTAATCCTTAGAAATCATCACAAATTATAAAAGGATGTATAAATATGGTTATATTAAGGAGTAAAGAGATACGTGAAATGGGAATGGAGGAAATCCAGAAAAAACTGGAAGAACTTCAGGCAGAACATGCCAGTCACATTTCCAAGAGTGCTGCCGCGGGGATTTACGAAAACCCGGGGAAGATCAAGGAACTTAAAAGAACCATAGCACGTGTCAAAACCATAATTAACGAAAAAAATAAGGAGAACTAAAATCGATGAAAGTCTGCGATGTTTGTGGTCTACCAGAGGAACTCTGCGTCTGTGAGGAAATAGCTCGAGAGATACAGAGTGTTAAAGTATTCACGGTGAGAAGAAGATTCGGAAAATTGATGACTATCGTGGAGGGAATAGATGAACACGATATTGACATTAAAGAACTCACCAAGGAACTGAAAAACAGATGTGCCTGCGGAGGAACGGCCAAAAAAGGCCAGATCGAACTGCAAGGAGACCATAAAAGGAGAGTCAAAGAAGTCTTAGCCGGAATGGGCTTTTCTTCAGATGACATCCAGGTTCGTTAGATTAATTGGTTAACTAAAATTTCACACATGGACTTGATTACATTCAATCATGCCATGTTTTTTAAGATAAGTTAACCATGGTTATAAGTTCAAACTTAAAAAGACTTCTCAAATATCATGAAAAGTCTTCTGGGAGATTAATCCCTCGAAAACAGCAGTTAACTCAGAATGAGTTGACATGTTTTTGAGTATTATTCACATAAAAATGACTATTCACCACTTACCATGCACCCCATGATAAATATTACTCCACAAAACATTTTAAGACATGAACTGGTGGGGCTCCAAGTGGAAATCACCCACAGTTTGCATGGAGATTTAAAGGGAATTAAAGGACGCGTGGTGAATGAAACCAGAAACACCCTCGCCATTGAAGATGGTGAAGGTATTGAAAAAATCATACCCAAAGGGAGTGCAACTTTCAAGTTCACCCTTCCCGATGGAGTTACAATAGAACTTAAGGGTGAGATCATAGTTTCTCGCCCTGAAGATCGGATAAAAAAGAGATTTAGGAAATATTGGTGATAATATGGTTGGTATTGAAGTTACCGAACCCAAAGAAAAATGCAATGATCCTAACTGTCCCTTCCACGGGACCCTGCCAGTGCGGGGCCAGATCCTGGAAGGAATAGTCACCAGTGACAAGGCAGATAGGACCATAACCGTTGAAAGGAGTTTTTATAAGTTCATACGAAAATATGAGCGATACGAAAAGCGAAAATCAAAAATAAACGCCCATAAACCAGACTGTATCCAAGTAAATATTGGCGATGCAGTTAAGATTGCGGAGTGCAGACCCCTTTCCAAGACCAAGCACTTTGTAGTGGTGGAGGTTAAAGGGGATAAAAAATGAAAGCCATCACATCAAACGTCAGTAAATCACTACCCATTGGAGCTAGACTGCAATGTGTGGACAACACTGGAGCCCGTGAAGTGGAAATAATTTCCGTCAAAGGATACAAAGGTGTCCGAAGAAGACTGGCTACTGCCGGTGTGGGTGACATGGTTGTTATCACAGTTAAAAAAGGAACAGCAGACATGCGCCGGGAAGTTACCACTGCAGTGGTCGTAAGACAGAAAAAAGAATTCCGTAGGGCAGATGGGCTCCGAGTAAAATTCGAGGATAATGCAGCTGTTATTATCAGCCCCGAAGGAGTCCTGAAAGGTTCAGAAATCAGAGGACCAGTAGCCAAGGAAGCTGCGGACAGATGGCCATCAGTGGGAAGTGCTGCCAGCATTATTGTGTAGGTGATTAGATGTCTAAACAACCAAGAAAACAGAGAAAATTCCGTTATCAGGCACCATTACACATCCGTCATAAACTGATGAGTGTCAATCTCAGCCCAGAACTAAGGGAAGAGTACGAACGACGTTCATTACCAGTACGAAAAGGAGATACTGTAAAAATTCAGAGGGGTGACTTCAAGGATCAAGAAGGTAAAGTGGAAGGAGTAGATCTTAAACACTACCGAGTCCTGGTCGAAGGCCTCAACGTGCAGAAACCCGACGGAAATCAAGTTTACCATCCAGTACATCCAACCAACCTGATGATTATAGAACTGGACCTGGATGACGATGAAAGAAACGAGATATTAGAGAGGAAGGGATAAAATGGCCAAAATGGGATCAAGAAAACATTTAAAACGGTTTAAAGCACCAGAACACTGGCCCATCCATCCTAAAGAGTTCACTTGGACGGTGAAACCCAGTCCAGGACCACACTCTATAGAGGGATCATTACCACTTCTAGTCATAGTTCGTGACATACTCAAAGTAGCTGATAATGCCCGTGAAGCCAGAATCATTATCAACACTGGTGAAGTACTGGTAGACGGTCGTGCTCGTAAGGACTACAAATTCCCAGTGGGATTCATGGATGTAATCCAGTTCCCAAAAAGTGGTAAAGCTTACAGGGTGGTTCCTGATGAACAGGGAACACTGATGCTTCACCCCATAGAAGAGGGAGATACCGAGTTTAAATTGTGCCGTATTGAAGATAAAGTCACCATCAAAGGAGGCAAAACACAGTTAAACCTTCACGATGGTCGAAATTACTTAACTGAAGACGATTACAAAACTGGTGACGTGGTAGTACTTAACGTACCTGAGCAGGAAATTAAAGATACCATCAAATTCGAAGATGGAGCTATCGGTCTTATTACTGGTGGTAAGCACATTGGTGAGAAGGGAACAGTTAAAGAAATTAACATCACCCGCAGTTCCATGCCCAACACCGTACTCATTGAAACTGATGGAACCACTTTCCAAACCCTGCAGGAATATGTTTTTGTCCTGGGAAAAGATAAACCAGTGATTTCATTACCTGGAGGCCAGTAGAATGAATCCTATGCAGCAGGTACGCATAGCCAAAGCCACAGTCAATATTGGTGTAGGGGAAGCCGGTGAAAGACTGGCACGAGCAGAAAAGCTCCTCTATAGTATCACCAACCAGAAATCAGTGCGTACTACTTCTAAGGTTACCAACCCTGAATTTGGAATTAGGAAGGGACAACCCATTGCCTGCAAAGTAACCCTACGTGGTGAACAGGCTGATGAAACTGTGAAACTCATTCTCTCAGGAATTGATAACATAATCCGTCCCACACAGTTTGATAAACAGGGAAATTTATCCTTTGGAATACATGAACACATTGATATTCCTGGAATGCGCTACGACCCGGATATTGGAATATTTGGGATGAACGTTAACATAACCTTCGAAAAACCTGGATACAGGATAAAAAGAAGGAAAGTACAGCGGAAGCACATTCCTCAAAAACACCAGGTCACAACCGATGAGACCATGGAGTACATGAAGGAAAAATTCCAGATTCGATTAGAATCTGATAAAGAGGAATAGGTGATAATTTTGCCCAGAAAATACGGAAAGGCATCCAGGAAATGTAGAAGGTGCGGAGACCACTCTGCGTTAGTACGAAGATATGGTCTAATGCTCTGCAGGCAATGTTTCCGGGAACTCGCCCCTAAAATAGGATTTAAGAAGTTTAACTAGAGGTGACAAGATGACTCTTATGGATCCTCTGGCCAACGCCCTAACTAACATGCGGAACAATGAGTTGCAGGGAAACAATAAATGTACTGTATCTCCCGCATCCAAAATGATTGGGCATGTCCTGAGGACGATGCAAAAGGAAGGTTACATTGGTGAATTTGAATATGTTGACGATGATAAAGCAGGCATGTTCACCGTGGAACTAGAAGGAAATATAAACAAGTGCGGTGTTATAAAGCCCAGGCACGCCGTGAAAACAGATGAATTCGAAAAATTCGAAAAACGATACCTACCATCCAAAAACTTCGGGATCTTAATTGTAACGACCCCTGAAGGGATAATGACCCACAACGAAGCTAAAGAACGTGGTATCGGTGGTAGATTACTGGTATACGTTTATTAAGGTGATAAAAATGGCTTTAGCAGTGGTTTTAAGGGAAGAAATCCCCGTCCCAGAAGGCGTGGAAGTCACCATTGACAAAGAAGTAACAGTCAAGGGACCCAAAGGAGAACTTAAACGTAAGTTCAAACAGGGTAACGTTACTATCAAACAGGAAGATAGTATGGTGGTCTTGGAAACTCGCTTCCCAAAGAAGAAGGATAAAGCTATGCTGGGTACTATCAAGTCTCACATCAGCAATATGATCCAGGGATTAACCGAGGGATTCACCTACAGAATGAAAATTGTTTACGCTCACTTTCCAATGACAGTAAAAGCTGCCAAGGAAAAGGTAACCATTGAAAACTTCCTGGGAGAAAGATACCCCCGTACAGCCAAAATAGTTGGCAGTGCACAGGTTAAAATCCAGGGAGATGAAGTAACTGTTACCGGTGTAAACAAGGAAGACGTGGGCCAGACAATGGCCAACCTTGAACAGGCTACGAAAATCAAGGGAAGAGACCCCAGGGTGTTCCAGGATGGAATATACCTGGTGGCTAAGGAGTGATCCTAATGAGGAAACCAAAATTCAGGAGACAGGAATGGCACAGGTACAAAAAACTGGGCGAAAACTGGAGAAAAGCCAGGGGTAAACTCAGTAAAGCAAGAAGGTATCAAGCTCGAAAACCTGCCATACCTACTATAGGTTACTGCTCACCCAAAGCTACCAAAGGACTCCATCCATCAGGATATCAGGATGTTTTGGTGTGCAACCTAAAAGAACTGGAAAATCTGGATCCTGCAACCCAGGCTGGAAGAATCAGTTCAACCATAGGACTTAGGAAAAGGGAAGTTATGCTCAAAAAAGCAAAAGAGCTGGGAATTAAAATATTGAATTAATATTAATTCCTTTATTCATTAATCTTAATCCTAAAAAAATACCTACATTTCATATAAATATCCTAAAAACCACCCTACTGTAAATTTTAGAAGGAATGGTTTATCATAGGAATAGGAAATTAAGGGGCCCATCACCTAAAAAGTGGGGGCAAGTAGAAAACAATAATAATGAAAAAAATGGATGCAAGGGAAGTATCAGCATCCCCATTTCTAAAATTGACACAATTTTAGTATTTGGAAAAGAAGTTTTGATCAACCTTTTTTTAAAAGGTTGATACTGGAGGTTTCTTTATGAATCTTACTACTCAGAAGAGACTAGCTGCGGACCTACTTAAAGTAGGTGTGAACAGGGTCTGGATAGACCCTAACAATCTGGAAGAAGTTTCCCGGGCCATTACCAGGGAAGGAGTTAATAAACTCATCCAGGATGGTTACATTAAAGCACGACCCAAAAAGGGAATCAGCAGTTACCGATCAAAAAAGATAGCGGAACAGAAAAAGAAAGGAAGAAGAAAAGGTAGAGGCAGTATAAAAGGAGCTAAAGGGGCTAGAACCCCTAAAAAGAAAGCCTGGATGACTACCATCAGGGCACTCCGAAAAGACCTCAAGGGCATGAGGGATGAGCGTGAAATTAACCGCACCACCTATCGTAAGCTTTACAGAATGGCTAAAGGTGGAGCATTCCGTAGTAAATCCTACATGAAAACCTACGCCAGGGACCACGACCTTTTAAGATAACGGGGGAATAACAATGGCACAAGGATCAAGATATAAAGTAGCATTTAAACGTAGAAGAGAAGGAAAAACAAACTACGGTGCAAGATTAAAACTCATCGGATTGGACAAACATCGTCTGGTAGTTCGAGTCACAGGTAATCACACCATAGCTCAAATAGTTGATGTGCAGATTGAAGGAGACCAGACCCTGGTCTCAGCACATTCTCAGGAATTAAAAAATATGGGATGGCTGGCCAGTGGTAAAAATACTTCTGCTGCTTATCTCACAGGGTACCTCTGTGGCAAAAAAGCCATCAAAGAAGGTATCACTGGAGCAGTACTGGACATGGGACTGGCAACTTCCACTAAAGGATCAAGAGTTTATGCGGTCCTTAAAGGGGCAATAGATGCCGGTCTGGAAGTACCTCACAACGACGTTATCCTTCCTTCTGAAGACAGAATCACAGGAGAACACATTTCCCAGTACGCTGAATCATTAGATAAAGCTGAAATGGAGAAGAAGTTTTCCCAGTATATCCAGAAGGGATTATCCCCCAAGGATTTACCTGATCACTTTCAAAGTATCAAGGAAAAGATCGAAAAAGAGGTATCATAATGAATGATTATAACGCCGAAGAATGGGAACCCAAAACCAATCTGGGTCGCATGGTAAAGGAGGGCCAGATCACCAGTATCGATGAGATATTCGATCGTGGCCTACCTATCATGGAACTGGAAATTGTGGATTCACTGCTCCCAGATCTCGAAGAAGAGGTCATGGATGTTAACCTGGTGCAGAGAATGCACAAATCTGGACGTAAAGTGAACTTCCGGGTTATAGTAGCAGTGGGAAACAAGAACGGTTACGTTGGATTGGGACAGGGTAAAGCCAAAGAAGTTGGCCCAGCCATTAGAAAAGCAGTTGACAACGCCAAATACAATGTCATCAAGGTCCGCCGAGGATGCGGAGATTGGGGATGTGTATGCGGACGAGAACACACCGTACCCTTCAAAGTAGAAGGTAAAAAAGGCAGTGTTCGTGTAACTCTCATACCTGCTCCTGGTGGAGTTGGACTGGCAATTGGAAACGTTGGTAAAACTATCCTTGGACTGGCTGGAATTGACGATGTATGGTCCCAGACCATGGGACAAACTCAGACCACCATCAACTTTGCAGGTGCAATATTCGATGCACTTAAAAAGTTAAGTATGGTAAAAGCCCCAACCAAAAACCTTAAAAAACTGGGCGTCTGTGTGGAGTAAGGTGATATCATGATTATAGCATTAAGAGTCAGGGGACGTACTGGAATCAAAAAAGGCATAGCCGATACCCTGGATATGCTCCGACTCACCAGAATCAACCATGCAGTCCTCTTACCTGAAAATGACAGTTATCTTGGAATGCTCAGGAAGGGAAAGGACTACATTACCTGGGGTGAAATAGACTCAGAAACATTAACCCAACTAATAGAAAAAAGAGGACGATTCCCTGGGAGGGAACGATTCACTCCTGAAGATATGACTGGAGACTATTCCTCAGCAGAGGAATTATCTGAGGCCATCATTAAAGGAGAAACCACACTGGAAGAATCTGGTTTGAAACCCATTTTCAGACTACACCCCCCACGAAAAGGTTACAATCACATTCGAAAAAGTTTCAAAGAAGGAGGAACACTGGGTTACCGGGGAGAAGAAATATCCCTGCTCATCAAAAAAATGATCTAAATAGGATATCTGATCTAAATAGGATATCTAAATAGGATCATACTTAGATCCTTTCAATAGATCATGGATTAATGAGAGATTTTTGCAAAGTGTGATTACTGCAAAATTTTTAAAACCCATTAAATCCCTTTCTAATAATAAATGGAATCACAATCAAGGTGTAAACATGATAAGAAAAGCCCGTAAAATACGGAAGTTGCGTGGTTCTCGATCTATAGGTGGAGGCTGTACTAAAAAAAGAAGAGGAGCCGGACACCGTGGTGGAAGAGGAAAAGCCGGAGGCCATAAACATATGTGGACCTGGGTAGTTAAATTCGACCCGGACCGATATGGTAAATACGGTTTTAAAAGACCACAAAAGACTATTAATAGATTTAAAACAGTGAACCTGGATTATCTGGATGATAATGCAGAAAAACTGGTTGAAAAAGAATTAGCCCAGAAAGACGGTGACAACATCATCATTGATGTCACTCAATTAGGATATGATAAAGTACTGGGCAGGGGAAAAGTAACCAGATCTCTCACCATCAAGGCACCTTACTTCTCTGCAAGTGCAGTTGCCAAAATTGAAGAAAAAGGTGGAGAAGCTGTCAGTCTCCAGTAGAATATTTTCTCTAGTAGAATATATCTCCAGTAGAATTCTCTCCAGTAGAATTATTCTAACTTAAAAAAATCCATGTTCCATTATAAGGAGTGAAAACAATTGTTGAAGGAAGCTCTTCTGCCGATTTTCTCATACTTACCCCAGGTAAAATCACCAAGTTACCGGGTCCCCTTTAAAGAAAAATTAAAGTGGACTGGGGTAATTTTGATACTGTACTTTGTACTAACTCAGATACCTTTATTTGGTCTCAGCTCCAATTCTGTCGATCAATTTGCTCAGCTAAGAGCAGTCATGGCCGGTAGTTTCGGTTCAATCCTGACACTGGGTATAGGGCCCATAGTATCTGCATCCATCATACTTCAGCTTTTAGTTGGAGGCAAGATCCTGAACCTGGATCTTTCGCAGCATGATGATAAGGCTTTCTTCCAGGGAACACAGAAGCTCCTTGCAGTTATATTCACTCTTTTTGAGGGTGGAGTCATGGTTCTCACCGGTGCACTGGCACCATCATCCCCAGAATTTGTCTGGGTTATGATTCTACAGATCACCATCGGAGGAATACTGATTATATTCCTGGATGAAGTAGTATCCAAATGGGGATTCGGAAGTGGAGTGGGACTTTTCATTGCTGCTGGTGTTTCAGCACAGATAATTACCGGATCTTTAAATCCATTATCTTCACCAACCTCACCAGGAGTGCCTTCTGGTGCCATACCCCAATTCATCTACATGTTAACCACCAGTCAACCCGACTTCAGTCTACTGATACCAATAATTGCTGTGATTGCAGTGTTCTTGGTAGTGGTTTATGCCGAAAGTATGCGTGTGGAAATACCATTATCTTATGGAGGGGTAAAGGGAGCCAGGGGTAAATATCCCTTAAAGTTTATCTATGCCAGTAACATGCCGGTCATATTAACCAGTGCATTACTGTTGAACGTGCAGTTGTTTGCTGCACTGTTCCAAAAGTTAGGATTCCCTATTTTAGGAACAGTATCCAATGGTAAAGCCATCAGTGGAATAGCCTATTATTTAACCACGCCCTATGGCCTTTCCAGTATTCTGACCAACCCCCTGCAAGTTGCAATTTATGGTGTGGTATTCATAGCATCATGTGTGCTGTTTGCATGGCTATGGGTGGAACTCAGTAATATAGGGCCTAAAGCAGTGGCCAAACAATTACATGGAATGGGAATGCAGATCCCAGGATTTAGGAGTAGTCGTACCCAGTTTGAAAGAATACTCAAAAAATACATCCCTGCAATCACAGTCCTTGGAGGGGCATTTGTCGGTCTTCTAGCATTTGGAGCAGATCTTACAGGTGCTCTGGGAGGGGGAACAGGTGTTCTTTTGACCGTGGGTATTGTGTATAAACTCTACGAAGAAATAGCTCAGGAGCAGCTTATGGACATGCACCCAATGCTCAGGAAGTTCTTAGGTGATTAAATGAAAGTTGTTGTAGTTGCAGGAATACCAGGATCAGGAAGTACCACCGTACTTCAACATGCGCTTAAAGAAACAGATTACGTTCATGTGAATTACGGTGATGTTATGTTGGAAATAGCCCAGGAAATGGAACTGGTAGAAGACCGGGATTCCATACGCAAACTTCCTCCTGAAACCCAGAAAGAAGTCCAAAAAAAAGCAGCTGGAACCATAAGAGCAAGGGCAGAAGTTGCCAACACCATAGTTGACACTCACTGCACCATTAAAACTCCATCCGGTTTCTTACCAGGTTTGCCTAAGTGGGTTCTGGATGAGTTGCAACCTGACATGTTCATCCTACTGGAAGCAGATGGTGATGAAATACTCATGCGCCGGGTGAATGATACCACCAGAACCAGGGATTCAGAACGCCTGCAGGACATTAACTTACACCAGGAAATGAACCGTGCCACAGCCATGGCTTACGCAGTTTACACTGGAGCCACGGTTAAGATTATAGAAAATCACAATGATCAACTAGATAAATCAGTTGAAGAAATGAAAAATACATTATCCTGAATAAGATATATCAAAAGATATCCTGAAAAAGATAATTATATGGAAAAAAGCTTTAGGATAGAACAATCCATAGATAAGATTTTATAAGGTAAGAATCATTTATAGATAAGAATCTTGGATAATCATAGAATTTAAATAAAATCTCGAATAAAAATTCTTGAATAATTAATAGGTTAATTACCAGTCATTAGTTTAAGAACATATTAGGGATAAAAACCCTTTGTGGGTATAAGAGGAACAAAAAAATGGCATTTGAATTTATAACTCAACCAATATTTGGAGCTTTAAGCTTTGTGTTCATGCCGATGATCACCATGTTTGGCCCGATTTTAGGTGTGTTTGTAATATCCACTGTAATAGCCTTTTTCATAACCCTGGCCAACAAACTACTGGTGGATCAGGACCGGTTGCAATTTTTGCAGAAGGAAATGAAGGTTTACCAGAAAGATATGATGGCAGCCCAGAAATCGGGGGATGCCAAAGCAATGGCCGAAGTTCAGAAAAAACAGGCCCAATTCATGGACTTGCAGAAAGAAATGATGATGAACTCTTTCAAACCCATGATCGTCACATTTATACCCATATTACTGGTCTTCTGGTGGATGGCTGCAGAGCCCGCAATTAACAAACTAGTGGTAGAATTACCATCATTTGTTTTCTACGTGCTACTGGTGCCACTGTTCCACATGTTCTACCAGCAGTCACCTGGAGTTCCCTATATGGCCATTGAATGGTTAGGCTGGTATATCCTCTGTTCATTTGCCATGTCCATAATATTCAGGAAACTAATGGGACTTAAAAGTGGTGGAATATAAACTTAAGTGATGGAATTAAACTAATTTAGAGTCCCTCACCCAATTCTTTTAAGGACCTAATTCTTTTAAAGGATTTCAATTTATTTCACGGGATTCAACTTCATTTCACAGGAAATATTACCTGATTATAATAAAGGAGATAACTAAAATGCCAGCGTTAAGATACAGATCACGAACGTATAAAAGAACCTTCCGTAGGACCCCTGGAGGCAAAACTGTCCTTCACTACAAGAAGAAAAAACCTCAAAAGCACCACTGTGCTGAATGTGGTAAATTATTACATGGGGTTCCACGAGGAAGACCTTATCAAATAAGAAAACTAGCTAAGTCTAAAAAACGACCAAACCGGCCATTCGGTGGTAACCTCTGCACAGAGTGCACACGCAGGTTCTACAAAGAACAGGCCCGATCTCTCACAGAATCTAAAGATGCGGAATCTCAAGATACTGAATCTGAAGATACTGAGGAATAGATCCTAAATGATCATAACCATCGGTGGACCCGCTGGAAGTGGAACCAGTACAACCTCCCATATACTATCTGAAAAAACAGGAATCCCCTACATATCTGCAGGGGATGTGTTCCGGCAGATGGCACGAGAAAGGGATATGGATATACTCAAGTTCAGTAAATTCGCCGAAGGAAATATCAAAATTGACCAGGAAATAGACCAGAGACAGGCTAAATTAGCTGACGAGGCTGATGATCTCATTGTTGAAGGCCGCATTTCAGCCTATTTTGTAGATGCTGATTTGAAGGTATGGTGCAATGCCCCCCTGGATGTTCGCGCAGAGCGTATCAGCCAAAGGGAAAATAAATCCATTGAACTTGCCCGAGAAGAGATCATAACCCGAGAAGCCAGTGAAGCCCAGAGGTACCTGGAAATACATAACATAGACATTAACGACATGGATGTCTATGATATTGTAATTAACACTCACGCCTTTAAGGCTGATAGCGTTGCCCAAATCATAGTAAAAGTAACTGAGGTGATTAGATGCCAGCAATAGAAGTTGGAAGAATTTGTATGAAAATCTCCGGAAGAGAAGCCGGTGAAACATGTGTAATAGTCGAGATCATAGATGATAAATTTGTAGAAGTAGTTGGAAATGCTGTTAAAAACCGCAGATGCAACATAAAACATCTGGAACCATTGGACCAGGTAATTGAAATTAAGAGTGAAGATCCTGAGGAGATCAAAAAAGTACTCGATGCCGCAATTGCTTAAACACAATTTGTAGCATAATTAAATAAAAGGTTAATTCACATGGCAGAACTCCTCCAAAAAGCCTACGGGGAAACAGATCCTCAGTACGGCTGCCAGCCGGATGAACGGCCCATTGAGGAGCACCTGTCCAGGGGGATTATCAACCTGGATAAACCCTCCGGCCCAACATCCCACGAAATCGATGCATGGGTTAAGAGAATTCTCCCTTGTGAGAAAACTGGGCATGGCGGGACCCTGGATCCCAGGGTCACTGGTGTGTTGCCCATTGGGATTGACAATGCAACCAGAGCCATACAATTACTCCTGGAAGCACCCAAAGAATACGTGTGCCTCATGCGCCTCCATGAAGATGTGGGCGAGACCCGTATTCGGGATATCCTGGAAGAATTCACCGGTAAAATATTCCAAACCCCCCCAATGCGTTCTGCAGTCAAAAGAGAACTAAGGGTACGGACCATATACTACGTTAACATTCTGGAAATAAATGGTCAGGATGCACTTTTCCGTATTGGTTGTGAAGCCGGTACCTACATCCGTAAGTACTGTCACGATATTGGTGAAGCATTGGGATGCGGAGCCCACATGGCAGAACTGCGCAGAACCAGGGTGGCAGACTTCACCGAGGATGAAACCCTGAAAACCCTGCAGGATGTCAACGATGCCTACCATTACTGGATAGAAGATGGTGATGAAGCACCCCTCCGGGAGTGTGTACTCCCCGTGGAACGGGCAGCCAGCCACCTTAAAAAAGTAGTGGTAAGGGATTCCGCAGTAGATGCACTGAGTCACGGTGCAGATCTGGCAGCAGGTGGAATTCTCCAGCTCAGTGAAGGTATTAAAAGAAAGGAAACCCTGGCGGTCTTGACCCTTAAGGGTGAACTGGTGGCTGCTGGTGAGGCACTGGCCACTACCACTGAAATAGACCAGGCAGGTAATGGTATCATGGTAAATATAAAAAAGGTTTTTATGGAACCAGGAACATACCCAATGATGTGGAAGTAAAAAATAAAATATCTACTCTTTACCTGGACTCCCACCAAAACCCATCCCATCTGATATCTAATGGGTTTTTAGTATAATATCATATACAACCAGAATATATCATTAAAACCAGTAGAATGTTCTATCTCACATCAGATTAGTAGAATAACATATAAAAAATTAACAAAGACTTTATATTACACAAACACAAGAATATAATCTTATGCCGGGATAGTCTAGCCTGGTAAGGCGCAAGACTGGAAATCTTGTGGAGCTTTGCTCCGCCTGGGTTCAAATCCCAGTCCCGGCGTTCATCAAAACATAATTTGTTTAGTAATATAGTTAGATGAATGTATTGAATAATTGAATGAGAATTGTAATGATCCATAAATCATAATCAATTAAACTCAATTAAGGGGATTCAAGTAAAGTTTCAGCCAACCCTAACCGGTTGGGACTGATGATCCGCATGAACCCCAGAGATAAATAATACAGTGTATATGGAGGAAATTTTAAATGGAAGAAGAATTCAAACACATGGTCCGGATCGCCCGTAAAGATATAAACGGGAACAAGACCATAATAAACGCCCTGACCGATATAAAAGGAATTGGTAAGGCATTATCCGGTGCAATCTGCACTACTATGGATTTTGATCCAAACCAGCAAATAGGATATATATCCGATAAAGAAGTCCTACGTCTTGAAGAAGCAGTTAAAAATCCTAAAAATGGTATAATACCTGAATGGATGTTTAACCGTCGTAACGACTATGAAACCGGTGAAACCGGTCACCTCATAGAATCTGATCTGGTAATGTGCCTCAGGGATGATCTCAATCGTATGAAGAAAACCCGAAGTTACAAAGGTAGAAGACACGAAGTGGGACTACCAGTAAGGGGTCAGAGAACCAAATCCACATTCCGTAAAGGAAGCTCCGTGGGAGTTAGAAGGAGAAGAAGAGGATAAACATAGTACCAAGGAGACGATAAAATGGGACATCCAAGAAAGGCTAGGAAACAATACGATACCCCTTCACACCCCTGGAATGCAGACCGCATAAAACAGGAAAACAAATTAGTTCAAAAATACGGCTTGAAGAATAAGAAAGAAGTTTGGAAAGCCGAAACTATGGTTAAGAGGTACAGGAGAGACGCAAGGGAACTACTGGGTATGTCCAGTGAACATACCTCCACTGAAAGACAGCAACTCCTGAACCACCTGATAAAATTAGGTATCTTACCAGAGAACGCTAAACTGGAAGCTGTTCTGGACCTGACTGTGGAAGATGTGTTACGCCGCAGACTGCAGACAGTTGTTCACCGGAAAGGACTGGCATACACTGCCAAAGAAGCAAGAGTATTTGTGGTTCACGGGCACATTGCCATGAACAACAGAAAAATCGACTCCCCCAGTTACCTGGTAAAAAGAGGCGAAGAAGAACTCATAGGATATTATCCAGGTTCAGCAGTTATAAAACTCAAAATCCCTGAAACACCTAAAAAGGAAAAACCTAAAAAGGAAAGACCAAAAAGGGACTCATATCGAGGAAGAGGAAGGAGAAATAGGAGGTAAGGTGATAACATGGCAGAAAAAGCAAAAGAAAAATGGGGAGTAGCCAACGTATACTCATCCTTTAACAACACCATCATCACCATCACCGATGTTACCGGAGCAGAAACCATCAGTCAATGGTCTGGTGGTAAAGTTGTCCGAGCAGACAGACAGGAATCATCCCCCTTTGCAGCAATGGAAGCAGCAAGTCGAGCTGCAGATGATGTTAAGGAAAAAGGAATAGTAGGTCTGCACATTAAAGTGCGAGCACCTGGTGGAAACGGACCACGCTCACCTGGACCTGGAGCACAGGCAACCATACGAGCACTGGCCCGTGCCGGAATAAAAATCGGAAAAATTGAAGATGTAACACCCATCCCCCACGATGGTACAGGAAGACCCGGTGGTAAAAGGGGTAGAAGGGTATAAAACGCGAAGTGTCTAGAATGGAGATAGAAATTAAAAACAGGGAAAATGACCAGTTAATCTTCACCGTGGAAGGTGTGGATGTCAGCATGGTCAATGCCCTGCGCCGGATCTCTATGGTGGAAGTTCCCACATTGGCTATTGAAACCGTGGAGTTCTTAAAAAACGATGCACGTATATTTGACGAAGCATTGGCCCACCGACTGGGACTGGTACCTCTTAGCACAGACCTGGAATCATTGATACCAGCTGAGGACTGTGATTGTGAAGGTCACTGCTCACGCTGCAGTGTATCCCTCATCTTAAAAGGCAAAGGACCGAAAACACTCTATTCCGGGGACCTCAAATCAGAGGACCCTAATCTAAAACCTGTCCTGGACACCATTCCACTGGTAAAACTCAAAGAAGGAGAAGAAGTGGAACTGGAAGCCATAGCACAGTTAGGATTAGGATCTGATCATGCTAAATGGCAGCCCACCACTACATGTGCTTACAATCATTATCCTGAAATTACAATAGATCAGGATAAATGTGAGGCATGTCTGGATTGTGTGAAGGAATGCCCTAGAAATGTCCTGGAATTTGATGATAAAAAGAACCAGATAACAGTGGTGGACCTGGAAAACTGTTCCATGTGCAGAACCTGTGTGAAGGACTGTCAGAACAACGCCGTTACCGTAGAAATTGTGGAAGATAAATTCATCTTCCGTATCCAAACCGATGGTTCACTATCTCCAATAGAAGTTCTAACTCGCGCATGCGATATATTATCAGAAAAAGCTGATAAAATCGTTACTTTTTGTGAAGAAGGAGGAAGTTAACTATGAAAACTAACCCCCAAATTAACCAACTCATTAAGATCCTCAAAGAAAAAGCCCGTCAGGAAGAAGCACCCCTCTGGAGGGACCTGGCACGTAGGCTAGAAAAATCCACTCGCAGTCAGACCGAGGTTAACCTTTCCAGAATAAACAGATACAGCAGTGATGATGAAATAGTACTGGTACCTGGAAAAGTCCTGGGAAGCGGAGCACTGGATCACAAAGTTCAAGTGGCAGCACTGGACTTCTCCCAGAAGGCAGAAGATAAAATTACAAGTGCAGGTGGAAAATGCCTGGACATCACCCTTCTCATGGAAGAAAATCCAACCGGAAGCGGAGTAAAAATTATTAAATAATAAAGGTGTTAAAATGATTATAGACGGAGAAGGACTCGTTCTGGGAAGACTGGCAAGCACAGTCAGTAAGAAACTTCTTTCTGGGGAACGGGTAACTGTTATAAATGCAGAAAAGATTATTATATCTGGTAACAAAGATTGGGCTTATGCCAAGTACAAACAAAGAATAGACCGGGCTAGCATATCCAACCCCAGACGAATGGGACCAAAATACCCACGCCGACCTGATGACATCTTCCGAAGAACTGTAAGGGGTATGTTACCCTACAAACAGCCCAAAGGAAGAGAAGCATTAAAGGGCCTGCGAGTTCATGTAGGAGTACCTATGGAATTTGCAGCAGAAGAGATTGGTCAGTTAGACGAAGCTCAGCCCAGAAACATCACCAAGTCAGTGGAACTGGGAAGAATATCCAAACTACTGGGAGCCAAATTCTAAAGTTAGGAAGTGTAATTATGAAGAAGGTTATTCACACTAGTGGAAAGAGAAAAACAGCCATTGCCCGGGGCAAATTCAGAGAGGGTAAAGGCAGAATTCGAATTAACAAGCAACCAGTGGAACTATACGACCCCGAACTGGCACGCTTAAAGATCAACGAACCCATCACCTTGGCTGGAGATTTAATTGACCAGGTGGACATAGATGTTAAAGTTATTGGTGGAGGAGTTATGGGACAGGCAGAAGCCGCCCGTATGGTAATTGCCAAAGGACTGGTACAGTGGACTGGAGACATTGAACTCAAAGAAAAGTTCAACCATTACGACCGTACCATGCTGGTAGGAGACCCCCGAAGATCAGAACCCAAAAAATATGGTGGTCCCGGTGCCCGAGCCCGCAGGCAGAAGAGTTACCGATAAATTCATCACCCCATTATTTTATACTAAATTTATAAATAACATGAGGATTTATAGTAAAAAGAGGAGAACATGATTCCAGTAAGATGTTTGAGCTGTGGTAAGGTAATTTCAGCCTACTTTGAAGATTTCCAGAAAAGAACCGAAATGGGAGAAGATCCCAAAGAGGTCTTAGATGATCTGGGAATCACCAAGTACTGTTGCCGGAGAATGTTCATCGCACATGTAGAAGTTTGGTAGGGGCCGTAGGGTAGCATGGTCCATCCTCCCAGCCATTGAAAGAAGTTTCCAGGATATTATTTCATCTTTGATGGAATATTACTCGAGAGATGGGTTTCATCTTCGGGTGGAATGTTACTTAAAGTTGAGGGTCCCAAGGGATTTCTTACAACTGGAACGGGGATGGTCAATTCACCGGAATGCTGGCGACCCGAGTTCAAATCTCGGCGGCCCCATTACTCTTACTCAAATTTACCAAAAAATTTTATTTCACCAAATAAAAAAAAAGAGGAGAAAAACCATGGCAAGTAAAAAATTAAACCGTTTTGAAAGGGCCAGACTTATCGGTGCCCGAGCATTACAACTTTCCATGGGAGCAAAGCCAATGATTGATGTCACACCAGATATGGACCCAATTGACATTGCAGTTGTTGAACTTAACAAAAAAGTACTCCCATTAGATGTTCGACCTATGTAAATTTAAGTTTACAAAAAAAACAATGTGTAAACTAGATTTAGATAAAAACGAATAAGATTAATTGCATGATACCTCAAATGATCATTTTATCACGATCATATAAATCATAAATGAACTAAAAAACCACTATTTTTTTATTAAGAGGTGTTTTTTAATGGATAGTGTTATTGAAGACATCCGGGTTAGAAAAATTTTAGATAGCAGAGGAAACCCAACTCTAGAAGTGGATGTAATCACCTGGAACGGATTCGGAAGGGCAGCTGCACCAAGCGGAGCCAGTACCGGAGTTCGAGAAGTGGTTTCATTCCCCGCCGGAGGGGTAGATGGTATTATTGAAGAAGTTGAGGACATAATCTCCGCTGAACTCATTGGCATGGATGCCGAGGATCTTCAGGAGATTGATCTGGTTTTAAAGGAAATCGACGGTACTCCCAACCTATCAGCGATAGGTGGTAATACAACCGTAGCTGTATCCATGGCAGTGGCTAAAGCTGCAGCAGCATCCTACAACCTACCACTGTACAGATTCCTCGGGGGTAATATGCCCTCCCAGATACCATTCCCATTGGGAAACATGATCAACGGAGGCGCACACGCAGGCCGTAACGCCCCTGACATTCAGGAATTCCTGGTCCTACCAGTAGGAGCAGAAAACATCACCGAAGCAGTGTTCACCAATGTTGCTGTTCACAAAAGGATAAGAGAAAAAATCCAAGCTAAGGATGCTCTTTTCACTGGTGGAAAAGGAGATGAAGGAGGATGGGCACCCAACCTAACCAACCAGGAAGCACTGGAAATCCAGACCTCATCCTGTGCAGAAGTGTCTGATGAAACCGGGGTACTGGTAAAACCATGTCTGGACATGGCAGCCAGTGAATTCTGGGATGCTGACGCTGAAAACTATGTTTACAGTAAAGAAGGAGTTAAAAGGAACACTGGAGAACAGGTAGACTACGTTAATGAGATCATTGACACCTACAAAATGTTCTATGTGGAAGACCCCATCCGGGAAGGAGACTTCCAGGGATTTGCAGATTTGACTCAGAAAGCAGGTAAAAAGTGTTTGATATGTGGAGATGACATCTTCGTTACCAACGCTGAGATACTGGCTGAAGGTATTGAAAAATCTGCAGGTAACTCCATTATCATCAAACCAAATCAAATCGGAACCCTGAATGACACTTACGCTACTGTGAACCTGGCCCGAACCAATGGTTACGTTCCTGTGGTATCTCACCGTTCAGGTGAAACCACTGATGAAACCATAGCCCACCTGGCAGTAGCCTGGAACTGTCCCATCATCAAGACCGGGGCACTGGGTGGAGAAAGAATAGCAAAACTCAATGAACTCATCAGAATTGAAGAAGAGATGAGCAATCCTGAAATGGCAGATATCAAATGGTAAACAACCCACTGATTTAATAAAACCTATGATATCTGTTATTGATAAATAGATCTTGGTAACCTGGACAATGTGTCCAGGATATTCTACCGCAAAATTGAAATCTCTTAAAATATGATTTCAATGGCGGCCAATGATTTTTAAAAAGGGCCAATGATTTTAAAAAATCTATTTCCAAGATATGTGTAATTATCATAAACTTAAAAATAAAAATTTAATAAAATAAAACTAAATTTAAGGAGAATCTTCAAATGGTTAAAATAACAGTAGACCAGGATAAATGCGACGGAGCAGACTGTGCTGAATGCGTAGATGTATGCCCCATGGAAGTGCTCGTCCTGGAAGGCGATAAAATCGTAGTAAAAAATAAGGAAGACTGCAGCCTTTGCGAAGTTTGCATGGACGTATGTCCCAACGAAGCAGTTAAAGTTGAAGAAGAATAGATCACAAAATAGTAAAAACAGAGGAATAGTCTATTATATTATTTGGGGGATAATTTCAAACATTTAAAAATTTTATTATTTGATTGATAATCTCCTCTTACAAATTATTAAAAGAATTTCCATAGATGCGTAAACATTAGGAAAATGCATAAACATTATGGAAAATTCCTCAAATTAACTATTAAGATAATTGAATACGAACGGATTATAAATAATTAGAGGTGGTAAGTTGTCAGAACTACTAATTCCATTGGACAAATATTTAGCAGCAGGATTACACATAGGAACACAGCAGAAGACCAAGGACATGGAACGTTACATTTACCGTGTACGAGCCGACGGACTATACGTCTTGGATGTGCGAAAAACCAACGATAGAATCGTATCAGCCTCCAAATTCTTGGCAAAATTCAATCCAGATGATATACTGGCAGTGTCAACCAGACAGTACGGTCAAACACCTGTCCGCAGATTTGGAGAAATCACCGGAGCAAAAACCATCCCTGGAAGGTTCATACCCGGAACATTAACCAACCCCAACTATGGAAAATTCATAGAACCGGAAGTGTTAATGGTAACCGACCCTAGAAGTGACTCACAGGCTATTATCGAAGCAAAACAGATAGGATTACCCGTAGTAGCACTTTGTGATACAGAAAACCTCCTGGGTAACGTGGATATAGTCATACCAGTAAACAACAAAGGAAGAAAAGCAATTGCATTAGTGTACTGGTTAATGGCCCGACAGATACTAAGGGAAAGAGAAGTACTAGCTCCTGAAGAGGAACTGGATATCCTCCCATCAGAATTCGAACTCAAAATATAAAAAAATCTCAATACTAAAGGACCCTTAAATTTTAAGGGTTCTCTTTAAGATTTTTAATGACCATTGAGTTTTTTGAAACTGATGGATATGGATGGATTACTAAAATAAAATAGATGAATTACTAAATGGATGAACTGAATGAAAATTATTGGATTTGGATATTAGATAATTAAGAATTCCAAAAAGAAAGGTTCTCTTTCTGTTTTGTGAGTATTCTCTACTCCATTTAAATCTTATAATTTACTCTACAATAGCTCATCTACAAATACATAAATATTACTCACTACATACTTCCCGATTATAATGCATTATACATGGTCTTAACTCAATTATGCGAACTTTAACTTTATCGCACTGCTATTAACCCATAATTCTCATAATAATCCCAATTAACATGTTTAAATTCTTTAATGATTATAAATATCTTAAAGCTCTTTAATCATCAAAAATAAAAAATTGGTAAAAAGTAAAATACGTACTGAAACTGGAGACTCTTACTATACGTATCCAGAAAACTAGAGGGTATTCTAGAAATTTATAGGGTATCCAAGAAACTATGGGTATTCTAGAAATTTATAGCGTATTCCAGAAAACTAGGGTATTTCAGTAACTTTTTACTAAAAGGGGGATTCCTATGATCAGAAAACCTGCAGTGGCAGGGATGTTCTATGAATCAGATGAAGATTCATTGAAAAAGAGGATTAAATGGTGTTACCAGCACAATTTAGGACCTGGAAAACTTCCCGGGAAAATTGGAAGTAAACGGAGTATTAAAGGATTAATCGCTCCACATGCAGGATATGCGTATTCAGGACCAGTGGCTGCCTGTTCTTACCTAGAACTGGCCGAAGATGGTATGCCTGAAACCGTAGTTATACTGTGCCCTAACCATACCGGTATAGGATCCGGACTTTCCACCATGATTGAAGGCTCATGGTTAACTCCCCTGGGGGAAGTGGAAATAGACAGTCAGTTCGCCAGTGAACTGTTAAATTATTATCCTTTACTGGATGATGATCCATCTGCCCATCTAAATGAGCACAGCTGTGAAGTGCAACTACCCTTCCTGCAGGAAATCAGCCCTGATTTCCAGTTAGTACCGGTGTGTATGATGATGCAGGATCTGGAGACTGCCAGAGAACTGGGAGAGGCCATTACCCACACCGCCCAGAAACTTAAACGGGACACGGTGGTAATTGCCAGTACAGACTTCACCCATTACCAGCCCCATGACGTGGCCAAGGCACATGATAAGGAAGTACTTGAAGCCATAGCTGCCATGGATGAACTGGAAATGATGAACCAGATACAGAAGTTCAACGTGACCATGTGTGGATACGGTCCGGTAGCAGCCACCATTGAAGCATCCAGGGGTATAGGAGCCACTGAAGCCGATATCTTACAGTACGCAACCAGTGGGGATACTGGTGGAGACTACACTTCCGTGGTGGGATATGCATCTGCAATCTTCAAATAGTATTTTCAGTATCCAAATAAATTTAAAAAATAAATAAAGATAAATAAGGATATTTCAATAAGTAATGATAATTCCAATTTAAGATAGTATTTAAATGGCATGTTTAACGGCTAAAAAACTGTTAAAGGCTGATCATATAGTAATGACAAATCACAAAAAATTAAACTCATGATATATCATTCGGGAAAAAATAAATTGAAAGGAAGGTTTTAAGGAATAGAAATAAAATTTGCACAGATTTAGTGAACGGAGTTCAATCCAATGACAGCTAGGGCATCTGCACCAGGCAAGGCTATTCTTTTTGGAGAACACTCAGTGGTTTACGGGAAACCCGCCATTGCAGTGGCAGTTGATAAAAGAGCCAATGTAACAATCCGGGAAGGAACCGATGACAGTATATGTGTCAAAATCCCTGAACTGGATGTTTATGGGGTCATCGACATAGAAACTGGTTTAATAAGTCAAGATAATGACCTATTAAGTCAAGAAAAATTATTAAGTCAAGAAAATGGCATAGTAAGTCTTAAAAACCAGGATACCGTTGATGCAGGGATATTGAAATTCATTAAGAGTGCGTTATTTAGAACCGAACTTGGATCATCACTGGACCACGGTCTGGACATAACCGTGGATCTGGAAATACCCATAGGAGCAGGACTGGGATCATCAGCAGCCATCACCGTTGCCACCCTGGCCGCAGCTGCACGTTATTACCAGCTGGAACTATCCCTGGAAACCCTGGCACTTACTGCACACCAGGTAGAATTAGAAGTTCAGGGAGCAGCAAGCCCACTGGACACCACTGTATCAACCCATGGTGGATTTTTATACTTCACTCGTGAACGTGGAGCAGTGAAAATAAAACCCGCTCTGGAGATGCCACTGGTAGTGGGTTACACCAGCCAACCCGGTAACACAGGTATCCTGGTGCAACAAGTACGAAAACTCTGCAACGACCACCCCACCATTATAAAGCCCATTATAGGGCTCATGGGAAACGTGACCAACCAGGCCCGAGAATCCATCACCCAGGGTGAGGAAGAACGAGTAGGAGAACTGATGAACATCAACCAGGGACTACTGGATTCACTGGGAGTCAATACCGATGAATTATCCCGATTGATCTATCACGCACGCAGTGCTGGAGCCATAGGTTCCAAACTAACCGGGGCCGGAGGGGGAGGTAGCATGATTGCATACTGCCCTGGGAAAACCAGAGAAGTACTGGAAGAACTCCAGTCTATTGACAATGCCTTTCAGGTTGGAATATCATCCAAAGGGGTGACCTGGTGATTAATAAATACTGGGTGCTTAATTTACAAAAAAGGTGAATCAATAACGGTTGTATGCATACCTGTGATTAATAGATTAATGGTGATTATAAATTGATATGGATTGATAAATTGATACGAGGTAGTTCATGATTATCCTGAAACTGGGTGGAAGTGTAATCACCCGCAAAGACGCTACAAAACCCACCCTGGACCCGGTGAATCTGGATAGAATTTCCCAGGAAATAGCCCGGGCTGGTACCAGAAAACTTATCATAATCCACGGGGCCGGAAGTTTCGGCCATATACACGCCAGGAAATATGAAATAGGAAGCCCCATAACTACTCCAGAAGAACTGGAGCGTAAAAGAATGGGATTCACCCTAACCCAGAACTCGGTTAAAAATCTCAACCATTTCGTATGCCACTACCTGCTGCAATATCAAATTCCAGCAGTGGCAGTACCCCCTTCATCATTCATAATAACTGAAAATAAACGGATCAAATCAGCAAACTTGGAAATAGTGGAAAAATACCTGGAAATGGGATTGGTACCAGTACTATACGGAGATGTGGTCATGGATACCGATGAAAATATCCAGATGGCAGTGGTATCCGGTGACCAGCTGGTGAACTACCTGTCAAAGGAACTGCAGCCTGAGCGGATCATCCTGGGCTCAGACGTGGATGGAATATACGACAGTGACCCCAAAACACATTCCCAGGCCCAGCTTCTGGAGGAAGTAAACTCCATGGAAGATCTTAAATTCCTGGAGGGCGCACGAACCGTTGATGTAACCGGGGGAATGGCCGGTAAACTGACAGAACTACTGGAATTAGCCGGGAAGGGAATCGAATCAGAACTGATAAATGTCGGTTGTGAAGGATTACTGGAAAGTGCACTTAAGGGTGAAAAAGTCAGGGGAACAATTATAAGTAAAAAATAAGGTCCCTTTAAATAAATTCATAAATTTAAATTAAATTCACAAATAATCACGTTCACAAATTCATTAAAAACAAATCATTCACACTAACTATTCAGAACAAGTCGTAATCACTAAAATATTCAGAAAAATCATTAGAATAGAGTACAAATCTTTAGAATAGAATTTCAAATCATTCATATGGAAATAGAATGGAATAATCAAAATAAATCATTAAATAAATTAGATCAATCAATAAATCAAATAAATCATTAATAAAATCAAATCAATCAATAAATCACAAATAATAAATCATTCACGAGCATCAATCATTAAAAAAAATTTGATATTACTTAGAATAAAATGGAAAGAAATGAAATTAATGGTAGAAAATGAAATTAGACCATAGGAAGAAATTATGATTTCAGATAGAAAATTAGAGCATTTGCTATTATGTACCCACAGCGATGTGGAATACCATAAAAAAACAGGATTTAAAGATGTGGAACTCGTCCACAAAGCCCTTCCTGAAATAAATAAGGAAGAAATAGATTTATCCACCTCCCTACTTGGGAAAAAGATGGATGCACCCATAATAATAACTGCCATCACTGGAGGACACCCCTCCTCAATGGCAGTAAACCAGAAACTGGCCCAGGCCGCAGGAAAACTCAACATCGGCATGGGACTGGGAAGCCAGAGAGCAGCAGTTGAAAACCCGGAACTGGTATCAACCTACACCGTGGCCCGTGAAGAAGCTCCTGATGCACTGTTAATTGGCAATATTGGAGCTCCTCAAATGGAACAAGCCCTTGAAGCCAGCCAGATGATGGACATTGATGCAATGGCCATTCACCTGAACCCATTACAGGAAGCCATCCAGCCAGAGGGAGATGTGGACAGTAGGGGATGTCTGGAAAAAATCCAGAAAACCACAGAATCCATGAAAATCCCGGTAATAGCCAAGGAAACCGGTGCTGGGATCAGTGGAAACCAGGCCCGACTACTGGAAAATGCGGGTGTTAAAGCTATTGATGTTGCAGGAGCCGGAGGAACAAGCTGGGCAGCAGTAGAAACTTACCGTTCCCAGGATAAAGATATGGGTGAACTGTACTGGGATTGGGGTATACCAACCGCAGCCAGCACAGTAGAAGTCTCCCAATCAGTCCAGATACCAGTAATATCCTCTGGAGGAATAAGAAACGGATTAGAAGCAGTTAAAGCTCTAGCACTAGGTGCAGATGCGGTGGGAATGGCATTACCCGTTCTCAAAGCATCATACCTGGGTGAAGGAGCATTGGAGAAATTCTTCCAGAAATTCATGGACCAGATCCTGGTGGCCATGTTCCTGGTGGGAGCATCTAACCTGAAAGAACTACAAAAAACGGACCTGGTAATCCAGGGAAAAACGAAAGAATGGCTCACTGAAAGGGGCTATGATACTAAAATTTATGCAAGGAGGTCATCCTTATGAGTGTGGAAGTTATCGCCGTTGGCGGATACGAAGAAGTGGGCAAAAACATGTCCGCAGTTAAAGTGGGGGACGATGTGGTTATATTCGATATGGGAATCAACCTGGACCGAATTCACATCCACGAAGACACAGACATTGCTCGTATGCACAGTCTGGACCTGATTGAAAGGGGAGTTATCCCTGATGATACCCTGATGAAAGATGTAGATGGAAAAGTCCGGGCCATAGTATTCAGCCACGGACACCTGGACCACATTGGAGCAGTGGCCAAACTGGCCCACCGCTACGATGCACCCCTAATTGGAACACCCTACACCCTGGCACTGGTGGAAAACAGTATAAAACAGGAACGAAAATTTGAGGTTTCCAATCCCCTCCAGGTTCTAAACTCTGGAGAGAAAATGCAGCTTTCCCCGGACATCACCCTGGAATTTGTGCACACCACCCACAGTATACCCCAGGCTGTAACCCCGGTACTGCACACCTCAGAGGGCATCATTGTCTATGCCAATGATTACAAATTCGACAACCACATGATGCTCAGCCCCCCACCGGATTACAAACGCCTGCGGCAACTGGGAAGACAGGGAGTCCTGGCATTAATCGTGGAAACAACCAGGATGACTGAGACCAAGCAGGAAAAAACCCACTCCGAGAAAGTGGCCAGAATAGTCCTGGAAGATATAATGAAGGATATCTTACCGGCCAAGGAAGGGTTACTGGTAACTACTTTCAGCAGTCATATTGAACGTATCCAGGCTATATGTAACATCGCCCAGGAAAGTAACCGGAAAATCCTCCTCCTGGGAAGATCCATGGAACGATTTGGAAGCATAGCTGAGAAGATGGGAATCTTAAAACTCCCTTCAGGTACAAGTATATTCGGCAGCCCCAAATCAGTTAACCGGGCACTGGCCCGTGCTGAAGAGAATCGTTCTGAATATATACTGGTAACCACCGGACACCAGGGAGAACCCGACGCACTACTGCCCAGGATAGCCAGTGGCAGAACCCACTTCAACGTAGCTCCAGGGGACAATGTGGTTATCAGCGCACCAATCATACCCAACCCCACCAACGCCGCCAACCGAAACCTCATGGAACGTCGGTTAAAAGGTAATGGGGCACGAATCTATACCAACGCCCATGTATCAGGCCACGCCGGTCGAGAAGACCACCGTGACTTCATACGCATGCTACAACCCGAACATATTATACCATCCCATGGTGACCTGGAAATGCTGGCCGCCTACACTGAGTTAGCAGAAGAAGAAGGATACAAAATGGGTAATGACATTCACGTACTTAGAAATGGACAGGCACAGGTTTTCAATGGAGGACTTTAATGGAAACAAAACTGGAAGTAACCGAGATTCTCAAAAGATACTCTGCAGACATTGATCAGGAGATAACCAGGGCCCTGGAAACAGTGGACCCCGAAACACTCCGCCAGGCATCAGAACACCTGGTTAAAGCCGGTGGGAAAAAACTAAGACCATCCCTGGCAGTTTTAAGCGCAGAAGCAGTGGGTGGTAAGGTTGGATCCGCCCTGAAAACAGGAGCTGCAGTGGAACTCATTCATACCTTCAGTTTGATCCATGACGATATTATGGATCAGGATGAGAAAAGAAGGGGAAAGCCCTCGGTACATGTACTGTGGGGAGAACCCATGGCCATCCTGGCCGGGGACACCCTCTTCTCCAAGGCATTTGCCTCGGTAATGAAAAGTGAAGAAGATGGAGTAACCCCTGAACTGATACTACCCGCACTTCACACTGTGGTGGATAGCTGTGTGAAGATCTGTGAAGGCCAGGCACTGGACATGGGATTTGCCGAACGCACAGATGTCCTGGAAGAAGAATACCTGACCATGATCTACAAGAAAACCGCAGCACTCATTGCTGCTGCCACCAAAGCAGGAGCCATACTCGGCGGGGGAACACCAGAACAGGTCGAAGCTCTCTCAGAATATGGGCGCCTCATAGGTATGGCCTTCCAGATACAGGATGACTACCTGGATGTGGCTAGCTCTGAAGAAGACCTGGGAAAACCAGTGGGCAGTGACATAGTTGAGGGTAAAATGACCCTCCTGGTAGTGCACGCACTAAGCCAGGCTAATGGAGAGGACAAGGAAAGGTTACTCACCATCCTCAAGGAAGAAGGGGATGAAAACGTTTCTGAGGCAGTGGCGATACTGGAAAAATACGGGTCCATAGAGTACGCATGGAATGTAGCTCAGGAAGATGTTAACCAGGCAAAAGAGCTCTTAATCAATCATTTGGATGAGAGTCCTGCCCGTGAAGCACTTATACTGATTGCAGACTTTGTACTGGAACGCAGTCACTAAAAAAACCCTAAATCATTATTTTTTTAATTTTTTACCTATTTTTTTACTTAAGTAAATTTTTTTATCTGGTCCGTAAATGACCAAAAACGAAGTGATTATCAATGGATAAACTGGAAGAAATCATTCGAAAGTACGCTCTTATCAACGCAGCTAAACACGGAGGCCAGGCACAGCCTGGGGCAGTTATAGGAATGATAATGAGCAAACACCCTGAGTATCGTCAGGATGCAGGGCAGGTTTCCAAAACCGCCGGGCAAATTGTTAGCACAATCAACAAGATGCCTGTGGATGCTCAGAGCAAGGAACTGGAACAGTTAGGTGGCTACCAGGAGAAAAAAGTGGAGAAGGTCAAGGGACTGGTCGACCTACCTGAAGTGGATGGTGAAGTTGTGCTCCGTTTTGCACCAAATCCATCAGGCCCCCTACATATTGGTCATGCTCGGGCTGCAGTTTTAAACCAGGAATACAGGAAACGATATGGGGGTAAGCTTATCCTGCGGGTTGAGGACACAGACCCACGAAGGGTGGACCCTGAAGCTTACCAGATGATAGATGAAGACCTGCACTGGATGGGTGTGGAATGGGATGAGAAGGTAATCCAGTCTGACCGGATGGAGATATACTACCAGCATGCTCAGAATCTGATCAAAAAGGGAGGGGCCTACATGTGCACCTGCCCCGGGGACGTGTTCAAAGAACTCAAAGACTCATCTTGTGCCTGCCCCCCCCCCCCCCCCCCCCCCCCCCCCCCCCCCCCCCCCCCCCCCCCCCCCCCCCCCCCCCCCCCCCCCCCCCCCCCCCCCCCCCCCCCCCCCCCCCCCCCCCCCCCCCCCCCCCCCCCCCCCCCCCCCCCCCCCCCCCCCCCCCCCCCCCCCCCCCCCCCCCCCCCCCCCCCCCCCCCCCCCCCCCCCCCCCCCCCCCCCCCCCCCCCCCCCCCCCCCCCCCCCCCCCCCCCCCCCCCCCCCCCCCCCCCCCCCCCCCCCCCCCCCCCCCCCCCCCCCCCCCCCCCCCCCCCCCCCCCCCCCCCCCCCCCCCCCCCCCCCCCCCCCCCCCCCCCCCCCCCCCCCCCCCCCCCCCCCCCCCCCCCCCCCCCCCCCCCCCCCCCCCCCCCCCCCCCCCCCCCCCCCCCCCCCCCCCCCCCCCCCCCCCCCCCCCCCCCCCCCCCCCCCCCCCCCCCCCCCCCCCCCCCCCCCCCCCCCCCCCCCCCCCCCCCCCCCCCCCCCCCCCCCCCCCCCCCCCCCCCCCCCCCCCCCCCCCCCCCCCCCCCCCCCCCCCCCCCCCCCCCCCCCCCCCCCCCCCCCCCCCCCCCCCCCCCCCCCCCCCCCCCCCCCCCCCCCCCCCCCCCCCCCCCCCCCCCCCCCCCCCCCCCCCCCCCCCCCCCCCCCCCCCCCCCCCCCCCCCCCCCCCCCCCCCCCCCCCCCCCCCCCCCCCCCCCCCCCCCCCCCCCCCCCCCCCCCCCCCCCCCCCCCCCCCCCCCCCCCCCCCCCCCCCCCCCCCCCCCCCCCCCCCCCCCCCCCCCCCCCCCCCCCCCCCCCCCCCCCCCCCCCCCCCCCCCCCCCCCCCCCCCCCCCCCCCCCCCCCCCCCCCCCCCCCCCCCCCCCCCCCCCCCCCCCCCCCCCCCCCCCCCCCCCCCCCCCCCCCCCCCCCCCCCCCCCCCCCCCCCCCCCCCCCCCCCCCCCCCCCCCCCCCCCCCCCCCCCCCCCCCCCCCCCCCCCCCCCCCCCCCCCCCCCCCCCCCCCCCCCCCCCCCCCCCCCCCCCCCCCCCCCCCCCCCCCCCCCCCCCCCCCCCCCCCCCCCCCCCCCCCCCCCCCCCCCCCCCCCCCCCCCCCCCCCCCCCCCCCCCCCCCCCCCCCCCCCCCCCCCCCCCCCCCCCCCCCCCCCCCCCCCCCCCCCCCCCCCCCCCCCCCCCCCCCCCCCCCCCCCCCCCCCCCCCCCCCCCCCCCCCCCCCCCCCCCCCCCCCCCCCCCCCCCCCCCCCCCCCCCCCCCCCCCCCCCCCCCCCCCCCCCCCCCCCCCCCCCCCCCCCCCCCCCCCCCCCCCCCCCCCCCCCCCCCCCCCCCCCCCCCCCCCCCCCCCCCCCCCCCCCCCCCCCCCCCCCCCCCCCCCCCCCCCCCCCCCCCCCCCCCCCCCCCCCCCCCCCCCCCCCCCCCCCCCCCCCCCCCCCCCCCCCCCCCCCCCCCCCCCCCCCCCCCCCCCCCCCCCCCCCCCCCCCCCCCCCCCCCCCCCCCCCCCCCCCCCCCCCCCCCCCCCCCCCCCCCCCCCCCCCCCCACCGGGATGCATCAGTGGAAGAGAACCTGGCACTCTGGGAGAAGATGCCCGAAACTGAAGAAGGAGAAATGGTTCTCCGGGTTAAAACCGATATAAAACATAAAAATCCAGCAATACGTGACTGGGTGGCCATGAGGGTAGTGGATGAAGCACACCCCCGTGTTGGTTCCAAATATAAGGTTTACCCCATGATGAACTTCTCAGTGTCAGTGGATGACCACCTCCTGGGTGTGACTCATGTTCTTAGAGGCAAGGACCACCTGGCCAACAGTGAAAAACAGGAATACCTCTACCACCACATGGGATGGGAAGTACCCCAGTTCATACACTACGGACGACTTAAAATGGATGATGTTCGATTATCCACATCCCAGGCCAGAAAGGGTATAGAAGATGGTGTTTACAGTGGTTGGGCTGACCCTCGTTTGGGAACTATCCGTGCTATTGCCCGGAGAGGTATACAATCAGAAGCCATCCAGGAGTTAATGATGGAGATCGGAGTGAAAATAGCCGACTCCACCGTGACATGGAAGAAGATCTACGGATTGAACCGTGCATTCCTTGAAGAAAAAGCCAACCGCTATTTCATGGTTGAAAACCCACAGCCAGTAGAAATTAAGGGAGTACCAGAGAAACTACTGGGAACCGTGGAAAGACCACTACACCCAGATCACCTGGACCGGGGAATGCGTAGTCTTGAATTTACTGGAAAAGTCTACCTGGATGAGAAGGACATACCCGCACAGGCAGATCAGGTGATAAGGTTAATGGATGCAGTGAACATAACGTTCCAGGATGGTCAGGCACACTACCATAGTGAAGGTATTGATGAAGCCAGACAAGCAAAAGCCAAGATAGTTCAATGGGTTCCGGTTCAGGGAGCCGCAGATACCGAGATGGTTATGCCAGATGCATCACTGATTACAGGTCATGCCGAACAATCAATCTCTTCAATTAAATTGGGAGATGTGGTACAACTGGAAAGGATAGGCTTTGCTCGGTTAGATGAAATAAATAATTCTATACTACGGTTTTATTATGCGCATAAGTAACTTATGCGTTTTTTTCTTATTTTAATGCGGTTCTTCCTATTTTTAAATGATTTTATCAATTATTTGAATAATTAAATTGATAACGTAATAAATAATATCGTGATAATTGATAAATCTCTTTTTTGTGTTGAAATAACAAGAAATCTAATTGAAATTTAGGGTCTTAGACTAAGGTTAAGAACTAAAAATATGAAATGCCCGTAATTCAACTAAAAATATCTTTTTTTGGGAATTATTTCTAACAATGTGAAGTGATTCACTAAAATCTGGTTAAATCATTAATGTCTGTGATGTTAAGTTTTAACTGTTAATAAAATCATATTAATACACAGTACAAAGAATGAAAATCCCCTATTAATTCCATAACAACTGATTAAACCAGTAACAACCGTTAAACTCATAGTAAACCATTACGCTCATAATAATATAATCCCTTCGAAAAGGTGATCTACCAATGGAAACAGAATATTATCATGATATCAGGATGCAAAAACTCTTCCAGGTACTGGAGGAACCTAAATCTCTGGATGACATAGATTTATCCAAGGGATTCATACAGAACCTGCTTTTGAAGATCATCAATACCTACGGGAATATAAAGGTACAGCAGATTCATGAAATAACCGGACTTCACATTGACCTCCTGGAGCAATGCCTGAAACCAATGGAAAAACAGGACCTGGTAGCTCAGACCGGTGGGGGGTTCCTGTTTGCCAGTGTTGAATATACCATAAAAAAACAGGGACACCTGAAAGCAGCCCAGTTAATGGAAGAAAACCCCTACATTGGAATGGCACCGGTAACCTACGATGATTACTTCAAGATCATGGAAGTCCAGCTAAAAGGACGTTACCCTCTCAAAATACCCTCTGAGGTGGTGGAAAAAGCCTTCCACGATGTGGTGGGAATGGCCTACCCTAAAAAGGTCCTCACGGAAGCCGCCATTGGAGGTAAAGGATTCTTCATCTATGGACCACCTGGAACCGGTAAAACCTTCCTAACCAGCAAAATGTCGGAAATATTACCTCCTATAATTATACCCCGATACATTGAGTTCAGCGGTAACATAATACAGTTACTGGACCCTGATTTCCACCGTCTGCGAGCAGAACAACCTGGAGACCCCCGCTGGGTGAAGATATATGCACCATTCGTATTCACTGGATCAGAACTCAGCACTGAAAAAATGGAAACACTCTATGACCCCAACAAGGGTGTTTATGAAACATCACCCATCATAAAAGCCAACGGAGGGGTCCTTCTCTTAGATGACCTGGGAAGGCAGAAGGAAGACCCCAACGTACTCCTTAACCGGATGATCGTACCCTTAGAGAACAAGAAGGATGTCATCTACGTTAAGGGAGCACCGGTAATTGTACACACCCACTTCATACCGGCCCTATCCACCAACCTGGAGATCACCATCATCGACGAAGCCCACCTCCGCCGAGCACCATTACATGTTTATCTGGAAGTTCCCAGTGCCGATGAGATTGTGGAGGTCTTCAAACGTAACCTGGACACCCTTAAGGAGGATTATGATGGAGATGTTCTGGAACGCTTCCGGAAAGTTTACATTCCCGAGATGCAAGGAGGGGAAAGCTTAAAACCTACCTTTGCCCATGCCAGGGATATTGCTCAGATAGCTCAGGCCATACGTATCCGGAGGGAAGAGGAAAAGATGACAGTGGAAATACTGGAGGAAGCATTGAATCAACATATCCTGGTATCCATGCAGCGTAAATACACTCCAGAACTATTTGAAAGAATCATCACCCAGGGAAGCAAACCACATCAGTAAACATCTGGAACCTACCAGTAAACATTCGGTTGGTAAATATCCTGTTGGTAAATATCCAATCCTTAAAACATCCCATAGTCATTAATAAGAGTCAATAGACAGATTTGCATGTATTACCACCAATGAAAATCGATGTAACTAACAATTATCGCATCTACAAAATATGAATTGATCATACCACTTGAAAGCAGATTATCACAAACGCAAATCCAGTAAAGATTGAATAAGGCATATTAACGGCCATATGTTCAGTTATAATTAGTTTAAGAGCTTTTATTCCCTTAATAGTTCCGTGGGAAAATCTTTTTAAGCGGCTATTAACAATATAAGAGAGGTTGAAATCACTACATTAAGAGGATGATTATATATGACATGCAACATTTTAGTAGGCGGAGGTTGGGGTGATGAAGGTAAGGGTAAGTGTATTACCTACCTTTGTTACCAGGACAAACCGGAAATCATTGCCCGGGCCGGAGTAGGGCCCAATGCAGGCCATTCGGTGGAGTTTAACGGAGAAAAATACGGACTAAGGATGATCCCATCAGGATTTGTCCATACCGGAGCAAGACTCCTCATAGGAGCCGGTGTACTGGTTGACTCAACTGTCTTCCACCACGAACTGGACTACCTCAACAAATACCAAGTAAAAAATAGAACCTTCGCTGATTATCGCTGTGCCATAATCGAAGAAGAACACAAAGAACAGGATAAAGGCTCAGACCATCTTTTCAAGAAGATCGGAAGTACTGGAACTGGATGTGGACCAGCCAACCGTGACCGGGCACTACGAACCATAAAACTGGCTGGTGATCTTGATTCCATGGAAGGATACACCACCGACGTGCCACTGGAAGTGAACACTGCCCTGGATGAAGGAAGAGATGTTTTCATTGAAGGATCCCAGGGATTCGGATTATCTTTATACTACGGAACTTACCCCTTTGTAACCAGTAAAGACACTACTGCCTCCTCAGCAGCAGCAGATGTTGGTGTAGGACCCACTCGTATTGATGATGTTATTGTTGTTTTCAAATCCTACATAACCCGTGTTGGAGAAGGACCATTCCCATCAGAGATCACCCAGGGTGAAGCTGAAGAAATGGATATAGAAGAATACGGGACAGTCACCGGACGAAGAAGAAGAGTTGGGCTCTTTGATATGGACCTTGCTCGTGAATCCTGCATGATCAACGGTGCAACCCAGATAGCACTAACCTGCGTTGACCGATTATACCCCTCCTGCGAACGGGTAACTGAATACTCAGACCTTTCTGCTGAAGTCAAACAGTTCGTACAGGAAATCCAGGACGAAACCAAAGTACCGGTAACCATAATCAGTACCGGACCCGACCTGAAAGATACTATAGACCTCCGTGATGAATTAATGTAAAAATCAGGGTTAAATCCCTAATTAAATTGGGGTTGAAACACCCCTAAATTACTAATTTTTTTATTCTCGATTTATTTCAATAAGTTGTCTATTTTAATTACTTATCCATTTCACTAATTTTACCCGTTTATCTAATCTCAAATTCCATATTAAGATTATATATTAACTCAAATGGGTTTCTCAGGGTAATATTTACTCAGGTGGGGTTCTCACGTTAATGTTTACTCAATGGTTAATTACTCCTGAGTACAAAGATATTATAAAGATTACATTTTTAGGAATTAAATTACATTTTTAGGAGGGTGACGAATGCTGGAGATAACCGTCCATGAAATACGAGGGCACTGTCCAGTTTACAAAGAAGGGGACCGTATGGTTTTCAGGGATCCTGAAATAGATCTGGATAAAACTGATGCCCTCTGCACCCACGCACTATCCACTATTCTACACTATACTACTATTTTAGAGCATGACTGGATACCACTAAGCTTAGGATTGACCAAAGAAGGTGATGAGGACCATGCTTACATGCAGTGTGTTGATCCTGGAAAACCTTACACTGATGGCGGTACAGTAATCTTCAAATGCAGAAAATTGGAGGAATGAAAAAAATTCTACTCTGATTCATTTTACTCTGATTCATCTTTGAGGAAACATGAAAAAATCCTACCTCATTTAGGAAACATAAAAAACCCTCTCTCATGATTTATTTAGAGGAAACATGAAAAAAGCTTACTCCTTGATTCATTGGAGGAAACATGAAAATTTACCTTCTAATTTCAGGTAAGTATGGAGCCCGGGTGGTTAACAACCTGGCTGAACACGGGATGGCCAGTAACATAGTGGGAATGGAAGAATTCCCCCAGGACCTACCGGAGTTCATAGAGGATTTCACCAGTTACATCCCCAGAAATTTACCCCCCGCAGATCTCATCATTGCTGTGGGACTATCCGGTGATATTAACATGATAGTCCCCTATATAGCCATGGAAACCGGTGCAAAATCTGCCATAATACCGGTGTACGATCCCCAGCAGATGCCCCCTGGACTGCAGAAGGAGATTAAAGACTCCGCCCCCGATGTCCGGATCGTTTTCCCCAAACCATTCTGTTCCCTGGAACCAGTAGGTGATGCCCCCATAGATGAGTTTGCCATCAGGTTCGGCAAACCAGTCCTGTTTATCAAGTCCGATAATTACATTAAAAAGGTTGATGTTTTAAGGGGTGCGCCCTGCGGTTCCACAGATTACATTGCCAAAGGACTGTGGAGTACACCAGTGGAGGAAGCAGAATCGAGTGCCACCCAGAAACTCCACAACTATCCCTGCAATGCCAGCACCGACACTGACCCTGTAGTGGGTGACACTAGCATGCACATGGCTAGCTACCAGATAAAAGAAGCAATTAAAAGGGGTCTGGGCTTTGCCATAAAAACCGCAGTGGTGGATAAAGAAAAATGCAACCCATTAAAGTGCCAGGAGGAGTGCATCAGAAGCTGCCCCCAGGTACTCATTGGACTGGATACCATAACCCTTAACCCGGACAATATGGCAGAAATAGACCCTGCCACATGTGGATACTGTGAAATATGTGTCAGGGAGTGTCCATTGGATGCTATTGAAATTAAAAGTGGAAGGTTTGAACTGGTAAAGTGAATTTTATATTAAAACTGTAAAATTTGAACTAAAAATGTGAAGGGATCACCTAGTTCTGTTAACGGAAGTTGATTTGTGATGATTGTAAAACATTTAGGATCCACACCTGCAATTGATGAAAGTGCATTTATTGCTCCGACCGCTTCGGTCTGTGGTG